>JAYWDH010000038.1:0-6910 GCA_043779945.1 Microbacteriaceae bacterium | reverse complement strand
GAAGTGCTGGTTACCGCCGCCGGTCTTGCCGCCCAGCTGGGAACCGCCCAAACCCAGTCGCGCCAGTCGCACGAGCGATTCGAGCGCCGATCCGTCGCCGAGTGTGATCGCCATCCGCAACGCGAGCTGCCGCACGCCATCGCGCGGCGCATCGAAGAAGGCCTTCTCCCAGCTGGTCGCAACGTTCTCCGAGAAACCGGTGCCGATCTCGCCGCCACTTTCGGTCATCGGTCGGTCGTCGGCGTGCCGATAGATCGTGGCGGTGCTCGCGTTGAACCAGAGGGGCGGCGGGTTGTCGATGATGCCGACCACACGGCCCAACTCCACCGTGGTCTCGAGCCGCGAACGCAAGATCTCGGCCATGTTGGCCTCCGTGTAACGGCAGTTGACGCTTTTTCCCGCAAGATTCACGAGGGTGTCGGCCCCGTCGAGCAGCCGACCGATGCGAGCCTGATCGCCCCAGGCTGCGTCCGCGTGACCGACTCCCGCCTGCCGTCCGATCGTGGAGACCTGGTCTCCGCGTACGCGATACAACTCGGCGAAACGCGTTCCCATGAAGCCGCTCGCACCCGCGATGACGATTCGTCGTGTCGACATGGGCCCAGTCTTCCATCCACGTGCGAGATCCCGTGAGAAGACCCTCTGATGGATTGCCGTGACGCGGTGAGGCGCTATCCCGCGCCCTCACCACGCAGCGCATCGGTCGGGAGTCTCGAGATCCCCAGGAGCAGATCAGCCTCTGTCGCCGCCAGGCACAACCGGATCCAACCCTCGCCAGAACGTCCGAATGCGCTGCCGGGGGCAACCGCCACGCGCTGTTCGATCAGGAAACTCTCTGCCCAGCTAGCGACGTCGCCGTTGGTCGCATGCGACATGTCCGCCCAGATGTAGAAGGCACCGGTTGGTTCTAAATACCGGATGCCCAAGGCGTCGAGCGCGGCGGTCGCGCTCACGTAGTTGGCCCGGTAGTGGGCCGCCGCATCGGCCACATGCTCCTGGGGACCTTGCAGCGCGGCGAGCGCGGCGTATTGGTCGGGCTGGGCGACACAGCCGATCGACGCTTCCTGCATCGTTCGCATGGTCTGGGACATGCCGGACGGAGTAACGAGGTATCCCACTCGAATGCCCGTCATCGCATACGTCTTCGAGAAGGAGAAGGCGGTGAACACGCGCTCGACGCCGCCACCGGCATCCGCTCGGGTTTGGGCATCCAGCGCCGCAAGACTGACGTGTGGCTGACCCCAGGTGAAGTGCTCGTAGACCTCGTCACTGAGAATCCAGAGATCGTGGCGGCGAGCAAAGGCAAGAAGCTCCTCCAACACCTCCCGCGAAAACACCGCGCCAAGTGGATTGGAGGGTGAGTTGACGATGATCATGCGGGTGCGTGGGCTGACCAGCGTTTCGAGCTCCTCGATGCTCGGCATGAAGCCGCGCTCTGGGGTGAGCGAATACGGCACGGGGTGCGCGTTCAGCATCCGTGCGCTCATCGTGAAAGTGGTGTAGCCAGGGTCGGGAATGAGCAATTCGTCGCCATCGGCGAGGGTCAGTTGCATCGCCAGATGGATGGCCTGCGTGCCGCCGATCGTGACCCAGACCCGCTCGATATCGGCCGCGATCTCATTGTCGGCAGCCAGCTTCTCGACAATCGCGCGACGGAGCGGCGTGATGCCACCGTTGGGGTTGTAGTTCGTGTCGTCGCGATCCCAGGCGGCCTTCGCGGCCGCGGCGATGTGCGGAGCGACCTGGACGTCGGGCTCCCCCACGCCGAGCGAAATCACCCCGTCGAGATGGGCCGCGATCTCGTAGATCCGGCGGATGCCTGACTCCGGCACCGAAGGGATGTGGGAGGCGAGCGAAGGCACACTTCAGAATAACGTGGATAGCTGGCGACCCCCGATTTCATCCTCGAACTGCGAGAGAAGGTCGGCACACAAACCCTGTGGCTCACACCGGAGTGGACGCCGATTACTGGGATCATCGACCCGGGTGAGCAGCCGGCCGTTGCCGCCGCGCGCGCGGCTCTCGAAGAAGCGGATGTCGTGGTGCCGCTACCTGTCTGGCGACCCCGACCGACGGACGGCGAAGCGCTCGAGGTGGCCTGGTATCCGGTGGATGCCCTGTCTCTGATGTCCAAGAATTTCGCCAGCCGCATCCGCCATGCTTTGGCTCCTGGCGACGCGGCCTTCTTTTCGATTGCCGACACCCCGCAGTCCTGGTAATATCGCTCGTTGGCTTGCGTGTGCTTTCCCACCACGCGATTGGCCGGAGGCTCCCTCTACAGCCCATCCCGGCAAAATCCCATCTTCCACGCAACGAAAGACAGGCATTTCATGGCGAATATCAAGTCGCAGATCAAGCGCATCGGCACCAACAAGAAGTCCCAGGACCGCAACAAGGCAGTCAAGAGCGAGCTCAAGACCGCCATCCGTGCTACCCAGACGGCCATCGCAACAGGCGACAAGACGAAGGCCGCTGCCGCCCTCAAGTTGGCCACGAAGAAGCTCGACAAGGCCACATCGAAGGGCGTCATCCACGCCAATCAGGCCGCGAACAAGAAGAGTGCGATCAGCAAAGCCGTCGCCGCGCTCTGACTCGTCGCGGGCGTCGCCGGTCCTGCCAACGACCGATCGCTCGCTTTCCCCGTCGCGTGGGCTACCGCTCGCCGCGCGACGAGATGGCCTGCACCATGCGTTCCAAGGCGTAGACCGGGTCTCTTCCCCCGCCCTTGACCTGCGCGTCGGCTGCGGCGAGGGTTTCGATCGCGCCGCCGATGGCCTCGTCTGTCCAGCCTTGGAGGTCGCGTCGCGCGCGATCCACCTGCCAGGGGGCGAGGCCGAAGCGGGAGGCGAGCTCGCCAGAACTTCCACGCTGCCCCGAGAGCTTGGCCATGGTCCGAATTTTGCTGGCGAAGGCGGCGACCATGGGCACGGGGTCCGCCCCCGACGCGAGGGCGTGCCGGAGGAGACCGAGCGCCTCGCCGTGGCGGCCGGCGATCGCGGCATCCGCGACGGCGAAAGCAGTGGTCTCCACTCGGCCGGCGTAGTAGCGATCGACGATGGTTTCGGTGATCTCATCACTGGCGTCGGCGAGCAACTGCTGGCAGGCCGCAGCAAGCTCTGCCAAGTCGTCGCTGAACGCCGCGACCAGTGCTCGCTGAGCTCCGCCGGTGATCCGCCGACGCGCCGTGGCGAACTCGGCGGCCACGAAGTCGAACTTGTCTGCGTCCCGCTTCAGTTCAGCGCAGACCACTTCGATGCCGCCGCCTTGACCGCTCCGGATGACGTCCAGCAGCTTCTTGCCGCGCACGCCGCCGTTGTGGCGCAGCACGAGGTAGGTGTCGTCGGCGGGCATCGCGAGATACGCCAGGGCCTCCTCAAGGAAGGCGTCGCTGGTCTTCTCGACGTTCTCGACGCGGATCAGACGCGGCTCCCCGAACAGAGAGGGGCTTGCCAGCGTGATCAGCTGGCCAGGCGAGTATGAGCCGGCATCAAGATCGGAGACTTCGAGCGAAGGGTCTTCCGCCTTCAGGATGTCGCGCAGCTGTCGGATCGCCCGATCGGCGAGCACCGTCTCAGTGCCACTCACCAGCACGATGGGAGCCGGACGCACCGAGTCCCACGCGAGTTGCGGAATCGCCGCCTTCGCGGCCGCGGTCGCCCTGCCGGTCGGTCGTGCCATGCGGCCAGACTATCCGCCGCCTGCGACGAGCGATCGCGTCGGGCCCGGCGTTCGGCTCGGCGTCGGCCTCGGCCTGGAGTTCGAGCTCGGTGTCACGAGCGTCCCGCTGCCGGTCGAGGTCTTGTCCCGCTGCACGTCCTCGGGTTTCTCGGTCCACACCCGCGCCTCCCCGGAGTGCACTCCCGGCGCGACCAGGGTGAGCCCGTCGAGGTCGGTGCGCAGCGGTCGCGTCCCGGCCGCCGCGAGGATGCCGAGCAACTTCGCCGTCGGATGCCCATAGTCGTTCCCCGCTCCAACCCCGATCAGTCCCACAGTCGCCCGCAACTTCTCGTAGAGTCGCGCCGACTGATCGCCAGAGCCGTGGTGCGCGACCTTGACGACGTCGACGTGAGTCACCTGTCCGGTGCCAAGCAGGCGGGCCTGTGCCTCCTGCCCGAGGTCTCCCAGCAGGATGCCGCTGAGGCATCCCTGAGCACACGGACCCTGGGCGGTGACCTGCAGGGTGATGCTCGCTGGATTGCCCGGTTCCACCCCGCGCGGCGGGGGCCAGAGTACGTCCCAGCGCAGCTCGCCGAGCACGCCGGTCTCGCCTCGACTGACCTGGTCGACCTCAGCTCCGTTCGCACGCAGATCCTCAGCGATCCGCGCATCGCCGGGGTTGCTCGGCGGGCCGATGAGTGCACGATCGACCTTGCCGTAGACCGCCGAGACACCGCCGACGTGGTCCAGGTCGTAGTGGGTGAGCACCAGGAGGTCGATGTGCGTGATGCCCAGCTCGTCGAGGCAGTGCTGCAGCAGTTTCGGATCACGACCGGCGTCGTCCAGCGCGATCTTGCCCGCACTGCGGATCACCGTTGCGTCGCCTTGCCCGACGTCGCAGAGGGCGAACTGCCACTCGCCGGGGCGGGTTATCGTTTCAACGAGTTGGCCACCGACCAGCGAGGCGAGGTAGCCGACGAGCGAGACCGCAAGCACGGCGCAGGCGACGCGGCGCAGGGCAGGCCGCACACCACCGAGAAGGGCCACGAGCCCGGCGACCGTGACGGCAGTCAGCAGCAGGACCCCAAACAGGCCCGTTGGCCACGGCGCTCGGGCTCCGGGCAGTGAGGCAAAGAAGGTCGCAACGGCCGCGATCCAGCTCGCGGGGACCCACGCGATCCAGGCCACGACAGTCGCCAATGGCGGAACAACCGGCGCCGCGACGCAGGCGATCAACCCGAGTACGGTCACCGGCGCCGCAGCGGGCTCCGCCAGCAGATTTGCGGCGACCCCGTACAGCGGCAGCGAGGGATTCAGCAGCAGCAGCACCGGCTGGCACGCCAGTTGCGCGGCAATCGGTACCGCAAGCACGAGCGACAAACCCTGCGGTAGCACCCGCGCCATCACCTCCGCCAGGGGACGCGCGAGCAGCAGCAACCCAGCCGTCGCCAGCACGGAGAGCGCGAAACCGTAGCTGCGGGATAGCCATGGATCGACGACCAGAAGAATGATCACGGCGACACATAGCAGTGGCATTCCACGAGCAGCTCGCCCGTTCGCGAGGGCCAGCAGCGCGACCGCGGCCATCACCGCGGCGCGGATCACGCTGGGCTCCGGCGTGACGAGCACGACGAACCCGACGAGCACGACCGCCGCGACCACGATGCGCAGCCTCCGCGATAGCCCGCACGCCGCCCCGAGGGCGAGCGCTAGCCCAACCACGATCGCGCAGTTGGCTCCGGAAACCGCGGTGAGGTGGCTCAACGATGAGGTCTTCATCGCATCGTCGAGTACCGGACTGACCAAACTGGTGTCGCCGATAGCCAAGCCGGGAAGCAGTGCTCCGCCATCGCCGGGGAGCCCGGATGCCGCCTCCCGGAAGTCCCGCCGCGCCGCATCGGCCGCGGCCAGCAGCGGGGGCGGCGCGCCGACTGCTGCGGTGTTTCCGCGCGGGAAGACCAGGAACGCCCGGTCGTCTCCGGGTTCGGTGGCCGCGATGGTGCCGGTGAGGCGCAGCAAGCTGCCGATCCGCGCATCCCGGATCGCAGAGTCCCCTCGGTCGCCGAACACCAGCACCGGTGTGGAGACCTCCCAGCGCGCGCCGGCCACCCGCGCGGACAGAGCGGTGCCCGGAATCCTTCCCCCGCGCACCCGCCCTGTTGCCTCCATCACGAACTCGACCACTCGACCCGCCTGCGCGGCCTCGACCAGCACCTGGGGAGCGCGCGCGGGGGCCTGCGCGACGACCGAGGTGGTCGCCAGCGCTCCCCCGGCCAGCGTGAGGACGAGCAGACCGCGCCACGCACCAGCGAACCATGCACGCGGGAGGCGGACCGCGGCCACGATGCCCGCGAGCGCCCACAGCACTATCGCGGCGGCGACCGCCCACCCCGAGCCCTGGGCGACAACCGCCACCCCGGCACCCAACCACGCCGCCACAGCTGCCGGGAGGAGCCGCAGATCGGCCGCTGCGGGTCGAACGAGCACCGCGCGGGCGATTGTCATTGCTGTCATCGTCACGTTGTCACAAGGCCTTTCAGCCCCTCGAAGGTTTTCGCGCCGATTCCCGACACGCTCATCAGGTCTTCGATTGCGGTAAAACGACCGTTCGCCGTCCGCCAGGCGAGAATCCGCGCCGCCATTGCCGGCCCGACCCGCGGCAGCGTCTCGAGCGTCGGTCCGTCGGCGGTGTTGATATTCACTTTGCCCGGGACCGCCGTGCCACCCACCGATGCCGATGCGGGCGGCGCCTCGCCGACCGCCGGAACGACGATCTGCTCCCCATCGCTGAGGAAGCGCGCCAGATTGAGGGTCGCGGGATCGGCCTCAGCGGTGAGCCCACCGGCGGCAGCCACGACATCCACTGCCCGGTCACCGTCGTGCAGGGCGTAGAGCCCGGGAACTTTCACCTGGCCGAGAATGTGCACGTAGATGGCGGCCCCGGAAGCCGGGCGAGAGCTCGCCGACGAACCCGGCGACGACAGAGGCGTCGAGGGCGCAACCACCGAGGAGGCGCCACGGGGTGTGACCGCGGTCACGAACACGGCAACCGCGACCCCCGCCACCGCGAGAACGAGCGCGGCCCCGAGCCCCACGCGAACGCGGACGCGGCGCTCGGCGGGGGTCGGGACCGCACTCATGGGAGGAACGCTAGGTCTCCCGACACTGGCGAGCCCGTGCTCCCCCGCCGATGTGGAAACCCCCAGCACCGAATAACTCGGGAGGAGTGGTGGGAGATCGGCGTGCTCCGCTT
>JAYWDH010000037.1:0-6940 GCA_043779945.1 Microbacteriaceae bacterium | reverse complement strand
GTTCATCGCGCATTACGGGGAGCACCGCGGCTCCGTGTCGCACGAGATCGACGGCATCGTCATCAAGGTCGACGAGCTTGCCTTGCACGAGGAACTCGGCGCCACCAGCCGCGTGCCGCGCTGGGCGATCGCCTACAAGTACCCGCCGGAGCAGGTAAACACGAAGCTGCTCGACATCGTCGTGTCGATCGGGCGAACCGGGCGGGCGACCCCGTTCGCCGTGATGCAAAAAGTGCGTGTCTCGGGCAGCGAGGTACGCCAAGCGACCCTGCACAACCAAGACGTGGTGAAGGCGAAGGGCGTGCTGATCGGCGACACAGTCGTGTTGCGCAAAGCCGGCGACGTGATCCCCGAGGTGCTCGGCCCGGTCGTCGAGCTGCGTGATGGCACCGAGCGCGAGTTCGTCATGCCGACGCACTGCCCCGAGTGCGGCACGGCCCTGGCTCCTGCCAAGGAGGGCGACGTGGATTTGCGCTGCCCCAACGCGCGTGCCTGCCCGGCTCAGGTGCGCGGACGGGTCGAACACATCGCCGGGCGTGGGGCGCTCGACATCGAGGCGATTGGGGAGGTCGCGGCGGCGGCGCTCACCCAGCCGCTGCATCCGCCCACGCCCCCGTTGCCGACCGAGGCGGGTTTCTTCGCGCTGCGGCTTGAAGACATCTTCGCGATCGAGGTTGTGGTGCGTGAACACGATACCGGGCTGGTCAAGGTAGTGGAAGATTCCGATCAGGGGTGGCCTGGGCGGCCGTATGTCACCCGCGACGGAGTCGAACTGCGCGTCAAGGTGGACGCGCCCTTTCGACGTCAGCGCAAGAAGACCGGAAAGGACGCCGACCCGGCCTTCGACCCCCAGGCAGGTACGGCGGGCCACCCGGCCTGGGATGGCGACGCTGACTACATCCTGTCGAAGGTGGCGTACGACGTCATCGCGAACATCGATGCGGCGAAGTCGAAGGAACTCTGGCGTTTCTTAGTGGGGCTGAGCATCCGGCACGTGGGCCCGGTGGCGGCGCGCGCGCTCGCCGGGTACTTCGGATCGCTGGCTGCGATCCGTGCCGCGTCGCGCGAGGAGCTGGCCGCGGTCGAAGGGGTCGGCCCGATCATCGCCGATGCCGTCCTCGACTGGTTCGAGGTGGATTGGCATCGCGAAATCGTGGAGCAGTGGGCGGCGGCCGGGGTGCCGTGGACGGTGCCGGATCATCCGGGTCCCGGTAATGCGGCCGCATCTGACGGGCCACTCGCCGGCCTCACGGTGGTGGCGACCGGGTCGCTGGAAGGCTTCACGCGCGAGGGGGCGCTCGAGGCGATCGTGCGTGCCGGGGGTAAGGCGGCATCCAGTGTTTCGAAGAAGACCGACTACGTGGCCGCTGGACGGGGTGCCGGATCGAAGCTCACCAAGGCCGAGGATCTCGGTCTCAAAATCATCGACGCCGAGCAGTTCGCCGCGCTCCTCGAGGGTGGCCCGGCGGCGCTCGGCGACTGAACGTCAGGCCCGACTAAAACGGATCAGCTCAGGCGGATCAATGGGCCTCATCCGACCTCGTTCGGCCTCGTTCGGCCTCGTTCGCTCGTTCGCCGAGCGCCTGCTGGCGTTTCGTCTCGGGGTACAGACCGGGGTGACTTCGCCCCAAAGTCGGGCCTCGAATCACGGTCGGTCTACCCTCGACCGCGGCACATCACCCCCCAATTGGGTGGCAAAATGCCCAAAAGCAATCGAAAATATGTGACGGGTATGTTAAGTCCCCCATTTGGGGTGCATTCCGCGCCTATACTGCGTCCGTGCGGCACTGAACTCCAACTGGGAGGAGTTCGGACGCATTCTGGGCAAGGAGACAAGCCGACTTGCTGTTGGACGTCACAGCATTTCTCTCTACCTCGTCGACGCTGGGAACCGTCGCCGAGGCCATCGGCACGTTCCAAAACATCCCGTTGGCGGTCGTCGCCCTCGCCACAATGACCGACGAGCAGAGTTCTTGGCATGCGGCCCTCGACGCCGCCACGGTGCCCGCCGCGGCCCTCCCCGCTTTCTCACCCGACCCCCTGATCGGCCCGAAGCCGGCCACCGCCCGAGTCGCGGCCGCGAAGCTCCCCAGCCTTCGCGGAGTCGAACTGCTCGATCAGCTGGCCCTACTCAACCACTCCGAGCTCGGTACCTTCGTGACGCACTACCCGGATGTTGTCGCCGACCTCATCACGAACCCACCACCCGCCAGCACGGTCGCCGGATGGTGGGTGAGCATGCCCCCGGTGCAGCAGAAGGTCATGACCGCGACGGCGCCAAAACTGGTCGGCAGCCTCGAGGGCGCCGCGTACGCGCAGCGGGATGCGGCCAACCGCAGCGTCCTCAGCTCGACTGAGTTCGACATCCGCGCTCGACTGAATGCAGACGGCGTCGGCCGCGCTGCGAAAGCCGAGCTGAACAAGCGGCTGCACATGCTCGAGCAGGTGCGTGAGGCCCTGAAGCAGGGCACGTCGGGCAACCACCGCTCGCTCATCGGCCTCGACGTCTCGGGCGGGGGGCGCGCCGTGATCGCGATCGGCAACGTCTCGACGGCCGACTATGTGGACTACCTGATCCCGGGGATGTTCTCGGATGTCGACACCCAGATCAAGGTGCTGGCTGGCGGTGCGGACGAGATCGCCACCGAGCAGCAGGCCGTACTGAAGGGGCTTAACCCCGAGCTGCCGGCCTCCCAGTTGCCGTCCGTGGCCACGCTGGCCTGGATCGGATATCAGACGCCGAACATCGTCAACGTCGCCTCGATGCAGCTCGCCCGCGAAGGCCAGGTGTCGCTGACGGCATCGCTGGAAGGCTTGCGCGCGGATCGTGCTGAGCTCATCACCACCAACGCCGACGGGACTGTCACCGGCAAGCAGCCGTACGTTGCGATCCTGGCTCACTCCTACGGGACGACCGCCGCGATGCTTTCGCTGCAGGACGACGCGGTGAGCGTCGACGCGCTGGCGATCGTCGGATCTCCGGGCAGCCCGGCGCGGACTGCTGGCGACCTCAACGTCACCGACGGCAACGTGTGGGTGGGCGCGGGCGACACGGATCCGGTTCCACAGACCGGCCTGTTCGGCAGCCAACCCACCTCCGCCGGGTACGGGGCGCATCGATTCGGCGTGAATGGCGCGACCGATCCGCTGACCGGCGCGGCGATGAGCGGCGTCGTGGGTCACGACGGCTACTTCGTCACCGGCTCGGAATCGCTGCGAAACATGGTGCTGATCGGAATCGGCCGAGGCGATCTGGTGCTCGGACTGGACGGGAGTTCGGCGCTTTCCCTCAGCAGAGCGCACGGCACGGTGCCGCGCGGACTGCAGCTGTAGCCGTCGGGCTCTCTCGTAGACTGGCTGCGATCCAGTCAGCCCGGGTCGTCGACGCCGTGAAGCCACGCCTCGCCACCGCCCGCCAAACTGTGCCCAAGCCGCCACCAGTACGGAGCCACCGCCATGTCCGAGATCACGCCCGAGCTTGTGAGCCATCTCGCGAATCTCGCCCGGATCGCGCTGAGCGACGATGAGATCGCCCGCCTCACTGGCGAGCTCGGTCACATCGTCGACTCGGTCGCGAAGGTGAGCGAGGTCGCCACCGCGGATGTCGTGGCGACCAGCCACCCGATCCCACTCGGTACAGTCATGCGAGCCGATGTACCCGGGCCAACTCTGACCTCGGAGCAGGCGCTGTCTGGGGCGCCCGAACGTGACGGCGATCGCTTCAAGGTCTCCGCGATCTTGGGGGAGGAGCAGTGAGCGCCGCCGGGCTGATCACGCTGCACGCCTCCGAACTCGCCGCGCTCATCGCTGACGGCTCGGTGTCGAGCGTCGAGGCAACCCAGGCCCACCTGGACCGGATCGCGGCGGTCGATGGCGACATCCACGCCTTCCTGCACCTCAACTCGGCCGCTCTCGCCACTGCCGCGGCGGTCGACGCGCGCCGCGCGGCCGGTGAACCGGCGCTCTCGCCGCTCGCTGGGGTGCCGGTCGCGATCAAGGACGTGCTGTGCACCCTCGACATGCCGTCGACGGCGGGGTCGCGCATCCTGGAGGGCTGGATTCCGCCGTACGACGCCACCGTCGTTGCGCGAATGCGGACTGCTGGGCTCGTGCCGCTCGGCAAAACCAACATGGACGAGTTCGCGATGGGCTCGTCAACGGAACACTCCGCTTACGGCAACACCCACAACCCGTGGGACCTGTCGCGCATCCCGGGTGGCTCCGGCGGTGGCTCGGCTGCGGCGGTGTCAGCGTTCGAGGCGCCGCTCGCTCTCGGCTCGGACACCGGGGGCAGCATCCGTCAGCCAGCTGCGGTCACCGGCTCGGTCGGGGTGAAACCGACGTACGGCGGGGTGTCGCGCTACGGAGCGATCGCGTTGGCGTCGTCGCTCGATCAGGTCGGACCGGTGACACGCACCGTGCTCGACGCGGGACTGCTGCACGACGTGATCGGCGGGCACGACCCGCGCGATTCCACCAGCATCCCGGATGACTGGCCGTCGTTCGCTGCCGCCGCTCGAGCCGGTGCTCGCGAGGGTTCGGTGCGCGGACTGCGGATCGGCGTGGTGCGCGAGTTGTCGCAGGTGTCTCAGGGCTTCCAACCGGGGGTGATCCAGCGATTCGAGGAGTCGCTGGCGCTGCTCGAGACTCAGGGCGCCGAGCTGGTCGAGGTCAGCGCGCCGTCGTTCGACTACGCGATCGCGGCGTACTACCTGATCCTGCCGGCCGAGGCCTCCAGCAATCTGGCCAAGTTCGACTCGGTGCGGTTCGGGATGCGCGTCACGCCTCCCGGCGGCGGAACCGTCGAGCAGGTGATGGCTGCGACGCGGGAGGCGGGTTTCGGCGACGAGGTGAAGCGCCGGATCATTCTGGGCACCTATGCGCTGTCGGCTGGCTACTACGACGCGTACTACGGGTCGGCGCAGAAGGTGCGGACGCTGATTCAGAAAGACTTCGCCGCAGCCTTCTCGGTCTGTGACGTGCTGGCGACGCCCTCGGCGCCGACCACCGCGTTCAAGTTGGGCGAGAAAATCGACGACCCGCTGGCGATGTACCTGAACGACTTGACCACCATCCCGGCGAACCTTGCCGGTGTGCCGGGAATCTCGTTGCCTGCCGGGTTGGCGCCGGAGGACGGGCTCCCGGTCGGCATCCAGTTCATGGCTCCGGCTCGCGAGGATGCTCGGCTCTACACCGTCGGCGCGGCTCTCGAGCAGTTGCTGGTGGCGCAGTGGGGCGGGCCGTTGCTCGCGCAGGCACCGGCGTTGGGTTAGTAGCGGGCCAGCAGGCTAGCGGGCTCGTGGGCCAGCGGGCTCGCGGCGGCGCTGCCGAGCTCCGCGCTGCACGTCGGCGTCGGCCTCAGGCACGTTGCCGCGTCGGCCTCGGTGGCTTTCCAGCTATCGCTCACTCACACGCTCACTCCGTGGCGCTCACTCCACAGCGAGCAGTCGCTTGACGATGGTGGTCTTCGGCGGCGCCGGAATTGGCACCTGCCCGGGGTCGAGCGAGTGCGGGGGAACGAAATAGTAGCCAGTGCCAGTGCCAGTGCCAGTGCCAGTGCCAGTGCGGGTGATGTTCCATCCGTTGTCGTGAAGCAGCAGGTGATGGTGGCGGCACAAAAGTATGCCGTTGACCAGGTCGGTACGGCCGTTGTCTTGGTGCCATTGGTCGATGTGGTGGGCCTCGCACCAGGAGGGTGGTCGCTCGCAGTGGGGGAAGCGGCATCCGCCGTCTCGGGTTGCGAGTCCAATTTTTTGGCGGGGGCTGAAGAGGCGTTGGCTGCGGCCGAGGTTGATGATTTGGCCGTTGGTGTCGAAGTGGATGGGAATGGTGCCGCGGTCGCAGAGTTCGCGTTCGACGGTGCTGATGCTGATCGCTGTGCGTTGGCCTTCGACGTGGCCGTGACCGGCACGTCGGGCGAGGTCGCGGTCGGTCACGAGCACGCGGACGGCGGGTCGTTGTGCGCCGACGAGGTCGGGTGCCGCGGTGGTGCCGATGCGGATCAGGTCGACGAAGGCGTCGACGGTGATCTGTTCGGTGCTGCGGGTGTCGTGGGTGATGCGGTCGGCGTAGTTGCGGGCGGCGGGGTCGAGGAAGCGGGGTCCACCGCGGCGGGGTGAGGTGATCGCGTCGAAGGTGGCGACGATGACAGCGGCGGATTCGGGGTCGAGCAGCCCGGTGATGCGGGTCATCCCGTCTGTTAGCGGGGTGATGCGGAGGTAGCGGGCGTCGCGCCTGGCACGTTCGCGGTCAAGGATATGGACTTCGTCGAGTTCGGCCGCGTGCTCGCGTGCGCGGGTGGCGAGTTTCTCGACGGTGAGTGAAGCGGCATCCTGGAGCAGGGTCGCGACATGCTCAATCACCGTATCAACGGGCACCGATGGGTCGAGGTCGTGAAGGCCGGCGCGGATCGCGTCCGCGGCATCCAGCGAAAGCGAACCGTCAGCGACCGCAGCACCGACCGCGTCGAGAACGGAGGGTTCGGCGACCAGGGTGCCGACTCGCACCATCGTGTGTGCTTCGCGGGTGGTGGTGCCAGCGAGTTGTTGCACAAGCAGCTCGGGCGTGCGTGCGCCGAGTCGCCGGGCCAGACCGGAATCGCCGAGCTCGTGACGGGAACGGTGCGCGATCTCGCCCGCCACGGCCGCCGACCAGGCATCGACCCGCCTGCGTACCTCGGCCAGCGAGCGTTGGGTCTGCATCAGCTCGGCATCGCTCAACCCCACCGAACCGGGCGCGCAGAACCCGGTCGACGAATCGACCAGGGAAGCGAACGCTGGGAGCTGGGCCATGCATCCATTTTCACATCACTCGAACATACGTTCTAGTGTTTTCGCTAACTGGTGGATAAGTCGCAAAGGTCCGGGCTGTGGAGGAAGGGTTCCCGTCGGAGTGGAAGGAGGCCCGCCGGTAGAATCGAGTACATGCCCAAGCCCGCCCT
>JAYWDH010000036.1:0-2383 GCA_043779945.1 Microbacteriaceae bacterium | reverse complement strand
ACCCGTGGAAGGAAGAGCGCTACTGGTGAGTGCGGCGGTCAGCACAGTCGCGTGGCGGGTCGGCACCGTCATCGAGGCGCGGCCCGAGACCAGTAGCGCCCGCCGCATCGTGCTCGACGTCCCGGACTGGCCGGGCAACGATGCCGGCCAGCACCTGGACGTGCGCCTGACCGCCGCCGACGGATATCAGGTGCAGCGTTCCTATTCGATCGCCTCCGCGGGCCCCGGCAGCCGGGTCGAACTCGCGGTCGACGAGCTGCCAAACGGCGAAGCCTCAACGTTTCTCGTCGAGGATCTGCAGCTCGGCGACAAGCTCGAAGTGAACGGGCCGCTCGGCGGCTACTTCATCTGGACACCGCAATCCGTCTCCCGCGATTCACGCCCTGTGCAACTCATCGCCGGCGGATCAGGTGTCGTTCCGTTCGTCGCGATGGTTCGCGCGCACGCCGCGAGCGCCGATCCCACGCCGTTCCGCCTGCTCTACGCGGTGCGCGAGCCGGGCGACGTTTTCTACCGACAGGAGCTCATCCACCTCGCCCTCTCTGGACTCAAGCTCGACTTCATCTACTCCCGAGCCACCCCGATCAATTGGCCGGTCCCCGCCGGCCGAATCACCCGAAAGACTCTCGCCAGTTTCGCGATCCCCGCCCTCGAGAAGCCGCGCGTTTATGTGTGCGGCTCGACTGGGTTCGTCGAGCTCGTGTCGAGTTGGCTGGTCGATCTCGGGTACCCGGCGGGCGATATCCGCACCGAGCGATTCGGAGGCAGCTGATCCGAGATGTCTCCGTTCGACACTGCGAACGCGGCTGGGCACTTCTGCGGTTGCGACGCGAGCTGATTTCAGGCACCACGACATGACGAAGGGCCGGGAGGATCGCCCACGGCCCTTCGCGTTCAGTGCGTCGAGAGGCTAGCGCGCGGCCGAGCCCTCGACGTAGTCCGCGTCCTGCTGCTTCCAAGCGAAGAGCGCGCGCAGCTCCTTGCCGGTGGCCTCGATCGGGTGAGCGGCACCCTTCGCGCGCAGCTCGAGGAACTCGGCGGCGCCAGCATCCTGATCCGCGATGAAGCGGGCGGCGAAGGCACCGGATCGGATGTCGTCCAGCACGGCCTTCATGTTGTCCTTCACGTGCGGGTCGATGACGCGCGGGCCGGAGACGTAGTCGCCATACTCGGCCGTGTCGCTGACCGACCAGCGCTGCTTGGCAATTCCGCCCTCCCACATCAGGTCGACGATGAGCTTCAGCTCGTGCAGCACCTCGAAGTAGGCGATCTGCGGCTGGTAGCCGGCTTCGGTCAGGGTCTCGAAGCCGTACATGACGAGCTGCGAGACACCGCCGCAGAGCACAGCCTGCTCGCCGAACAGGTCGGTCTCGGTCTCCTCGGTGAAGGTGGTCTTGATGCCGCCGGCGCGCAAGCCGCCGATTGCTTTCGCGTACGACCAGGTGAGGTCCCATGCGGTGCCTGTTGCGTCCTGCTCGACGGCCGCAATGATCGGAACGCCTCGGCCCGCTTCGTACTCGCGACGCACGGTGTGACCGGGTCCCTTGGGGGCGACCATGATCACGTCGACGCCCTCTGGCGCTTGGATGTAGCCGAACCGGATGTTGAAGCCGTGCCCGAAGAGGATCGCGTTACCTGCCTCCAGGTTGTCCCGGATGTCGGCGGCGTACAAGCCGCGCTGGTGCTGGTCGGGCGCCAGGATGACCACGACGTCTGCCCACTTGGCGGCCTCAGCCGAACTCAGAACCTCGAAACCAGCTTCGCTGGCCTTGGCGACCGACTTGGAGTCGGGCTTCAGGCCGATCTTGACCTCAACGCCGGAGTCGCGAAGGTTCAGCGCGTGGGCGTGGCCCTGCGAGCCGTAGCCGATGACGGCCACCTTCTTGCCCTGGATGATCGACAGGTCGGCGTCCTTGTCGTAGAAAATCTCAGTCATTGCGATGTGTTTCTCTCTGTTGTCGGGGTGAAGCAATTAGTTCTTGAAGACTCGTTCGGTGATGCTCCTACCGCCGCGACCAATTGCGAGAAGGCCGGATTGGGCGATCTCCTTGATCCCGTATGGGTCGAGCACGCGAAGCAGCGCCTGCACCTTACCGTGATCGCCGGTGACCTCGATCACCAGGGCATCCGTCGCCACATCGACGACGCGCGCCCGGAAGAGCGCGACCGCTTCGAGGATCTGGCTGCGCGTCGAGTTGTCGACGCGCACCTTGATCAGCAGGTGCTCGCGCTGCACGGACTGGTCGGGTTCGAGTTCCACGATCTTGATCACGTTGATCAGTTTGTTCAGTTGCTTGGTGACCTGCTCGAGCGGAGCGCCTTCGACATCCACCGCGACCGTAATGCGCGACAGGCCGTCGATCTCGCTGGCGCCAACGGCGAG
>JAYWDH010000035.1:0-7049 GCA_043779945.1 Microbacteriaceae bacterium | reverse complement strand
GCGCGGAGTGGAGGCGTCTCGCACCCGTGATGGTCACGACCTTGAGGGCCCTGAAGGCTCTCCGCCGTCGCTAATCTCGCGGATCGAGTAGCCCGAATGGCGCGCATCGAAAACGGATCTCGACGAGTTCCATTACCGTCGAGAACTCATGTCGCCTCGCCGTCGTAGGGCGCTGGCCGGGCCTTGCCGAGTTTGCGCTGGCGCATCTCGTATGCCGATTCCACGTAACGATTCGCGGGCAGGTCGGCCGACTTCGGCTTCTCGAGCTCCGCTGCGGCCGCCGCAACCGATCCCGCAGCTACGGCGGCGGTCGCCGGGGAGTCGAGCAGTGCCTCGCGGATGATGCGGCGCGGGTCATACTGGCGCGGATCCAGCTTCGTCCAGTCCACCTCGTCGAACTCCGGGCCCATCTCCTCGCGCATGCGGTCCTTGGCTCCGTCGGCCATCGCGCGGAGCGACTTGACCACCCGGGCGAGCTGGGCCGCGTAGGCGGGAAGGCGATCCGGACCCACCAGGAAGACAGCGATCACCGCGATGATGATCAGCTTGTCGAAGGTCAACCCGAAGGACACCCGCTCAGGATAACTCTCTACCCCGAGCGGCACCCGTAGTCTGGCGGCAAGGGAGCGTGTGGTGGCAGACAAGGAACAGAACTGGAAGTACGCGGAGGACTTCGTTGTCGAATCCTCGGCGCTTGGCACCGCGCGGGCACACGCCCTCGAGCTCGGCCTCGACGCGATCACCCCCGCGGTCGGGGCGCAGTTGGCGGTGCTGGCCGCCGCGAGTTCCACGCATTCGATCCTCGAGATCGGCACGGGCACCGGCGTCAGCGGTCTCTGGCTGCTCTCCGGGGCCCCGGATGCCGTGCTCACCTCGATCGACATCGAACTCGACCACCAGCAGCACGCCCGCAGCGCCTTCGCGGCAGGCGGGGTGCCCGCCAACCGCATCCGGCTCATCACCGGACGCGCGTCCGAGGTGCTTCCGCGCATGAATGACGGGGCATACGACCTGGTCTTCGTTGACGCCGACGAGGCCGCGGTCCTCGACTACGTTGAACACGCCCTGCGCATCGTGCGCCGTGGAGGGTTAGTGCTGGTTGCCCACGCACTGTGGCGGGGACGTGTAGCGGATCCCGCGCGTCGTGACGACACCGCGGAAGACTATCGCGCACTGCTCAACACCATCGCCGAATCCACGGCCGTTGTGGCCTCGGTGAGCACCGCTGGCGACGGACTGCTCCAACTCGTCAAGGTCTCAGACTGATCACGTGCGCGTGATCATGAGTCGCGGAGTTGCACTCCTGCGGCTGGCGTCAGGGGACGCTGACGACCCCGGCGAGCGCGTCATGCAACTCTTTGGCCTCGGCATCATTGACCGACACGACGAGGCGACCACCGCCCTCAAGCGGAACACGCACGATGATCAGGCGCCCTTCTTTAACAGCCTCCATCGGTCCGTCACCGGTCCTCGGCTTCATGGCTGCCATGTGGTGTCCCCTTTCGATGGATACCTCTTCATTATCCCGTATTCGAGGCCTCTTCGAGAACCAAGCCCCCTCTCTCGCCCGGAACTCAGGATCACGGTGGGCTCCAGTCGTAGCCGTTGACCCACCAGCAGTAGTAAACCCAGACCACCTGCCCCACGACCCCGAGGGCCACCAGGATGACGCGATAGATGACCGAGCGCGGGATCGCCACGACGCCGAGCGCCGGGGCGAGAGGCATCATGAGCCGGAAGACGCTGGTCTGGGGAAAGAACACGGCAAGGAGGTAGACCGCATAGCCAGCAAGCCAGAGCCGAAGGTCAACGCCGAGACGTCGTGCTGGCGGCACAAGCAGGAACCCCGCGAAGGCGACGATCAAAACAACCATCCCGAGGATGCCCCACAGCCACGGATTCGGCACGCCGAGCCAGCTCAGCCACCACTCAGCGCCCTGGAACCAGGGTTGGAATGGCACGAGTTGCTGATACCCGATCCATCCGGTGCGCCAGGCGAGCTCGGTGTCGGTGTACGCGGATGGCGAGCCGGTCCCGATCCAGGCCACCAGAGTCCAGACCAGGCCGAAGAACGCGCTCGAGAGTCCGGCAACGACAACCGCGATCCGCTGGCGCAGCGGGAAGTCATCCAGACGCCTGGTCACGAAACGGTAGATGGCGTGGAAGAGCAGCAGAGCCGCGAATGCGAGTCCGCTTGGGCGGGTGAGGGCCGCGATTCCGATCACCGGAATCATCAGGTAGTACCGCCGTCCCCGCAGCAGCAGCAGTGCCAGGAAGAGAAAGAACAGCTGCATCGACTCGGCATACTCGACCTGCAAGATCGGCGAGGTTGCTCCGGTGCAGAACAACACCACCGCGAACAGTGCGGTACCCGATGGCAGCACCCCGGCCATCAGTCGGTAGAACAAAAGAGTGGCCCCCGCTGAGAAGGCAACGGCGATGATCACACCCGCCACCTCATAGGGGATGCCGACCAGCAAGAACACGCGCAACAGCGCCGGGTACCCGGGCAGGAACGCCCACGCGTTCTCAGAGACGTGCCCGTCGGTCCCGTGCGGCAAAACGGCCGGATACCCCGAGACGGCGACGATGTAGTACCAGTAGGAGTCCCACATCGCAGCGAAGGCGAAGTAGTTCGGCTTCGGGCCGGTCCACGGGTTCGCCGCCTGGATGTTGGCATAGACGAGCATGATGATCGTCGTCACGACACGCGACGCCGCGAACACGATGAGCACCTTCGCCCACCACGGCGCACTTGAGCGGGCTACGACCCGGTCAGCCATGCCCGGAGCCGTCGCTCGTAACGGTCGATCTCAGCCACCGGCACCCGCTCGTCATCGCTGTGAGCCAGCGTCGGATCTCCCGGGCCGAAGTTCACCGCGGGGATACCCAGGGTCGCGAAGCGCGCCACGTCTGTCCAGCCGTACTTCGGCTTCGCGTGGGCGTCGATGGCCGCCATGAATGCCTGCACGAGCGGAGCATCGAGGCCGGGGCGGGCGCCCTCCGCGAGGTCGACGATCTCGACCTCGAAATCCGCGAACAACTCGCGCACCACGGCTTCTGCCGCCGCCGCATCGCGACTGGGCGCAAAACGGTAGTTGACGCTCAGCGCTGCCTCGTCAGGGATCACGTTGCCCGCAACTCCGCCGATGATGCCGACCGCATTGAGTCCTTCGCGATAGACCAGCCCGTCGACCTCGATCGACTCGGGGCGGTACGCCGCCAGGATGCCGAGCACCGGCGCCAGCGCGTGGATCGCGTTCTCGCCCATCCAGGCCCGTGCCGAGTGGGAGCGGACTCCGCGGGTGCGGATGGTGGCGCGCAGGGTGCCATTGCATCCGCCCTCCACCTCGCCATCGCTCGGCTCGCCGAGGATCGCGAAATCGGCCTCCAGGAGCTCGGGGTGATTGCGCGCCAGCCGACCGAGACCGTTGAGGCTCGACTCGACCTCCTCGTGGTCGTAGAACACCCAGGTGATGTCGACGATGGGTTCGGTGACGGATGCCGCGAGTGTCAACATCGCCGCACAGCCAGCCTTCATGTCGACAGTGCCGCGGCCCCAAAGGACATCGCCGCTCGTGTCGCCCGCGTCGCCGCTCATGTTGCCGCTGATGTCGCCCGCGTCGCTCGGCTCCCGTCGCGCCGGCACGTTCCGGTTGATCGGCACCGTGTCGATGTGACCGGCGATCACCACGCGGCTCGCCCGTCCGAGCCGAGTGCGCGCCACGACCGCGTCGCCATCTCGGAAGAGTTCGAGGTGGGGGAACGGGCGCAGAGCGTGCTCGATAGCATCCGCGATCGCCGCCTCGTCGCCCGACACGGATTCGATATCGATCAACGTGCGCGTCAACTCTGCGACGGGGGCACTCAGATCCAGATAATGCACCGGGCCAGCCTACGATGCCACGACGATCCTCCCGAGCGCACCGTTACCCTGAGAGCATGACCGCCGCTTGGGGCCACGGGCTCGCCACCACTGCAACATCCGCGTCGCCCGCCGCCTCCGACATTGTGCTCGACACCTGGTTTCCGTCGCCAAAGCTCGGCGCGCTGCCAGCCAGCGTCGACCCGCATATCGCGCCCGCCGACTTCGAGTCATGGGTCGCCGACGATCCACGGCGCGAGGTCTCGGTCGACGCCGTCACGATCATCATCGACACGGATGCCGCCCCGGCCTCCACCTCGGACGCCTACCTGCGCCTGCACCTGCTGAGCCATCTCCTGGTCGCCCCGAACACCATGAACCTGGACGGGATATTTGACCACCTGCCGATTGTCGCCTGGACCACGGCCGGCCCGATGCTGCCCGAGGCTTTCACGCGGCTTCGTCCCGAGCTCCAACGGGCGGGCATCTCGGTGCACGGGATCGACAAGTTCCCGCGCCTGCTCGACTACGTCGTGCCCAACCGGGTGCGTATCGCCGACGCCTCACGCGTTCGGCTCGGCGCCTACCTCGCGCCAGGAACAACGGTCATGCACGAGGGCTTCGTTAACTACAACGCGGGAACGCTGGGCGCCTCCATGGTTGAGGGCCGCATCTCGCAAGGCGTCGTGGTGGGAAACGGCTCGGATGTCGGGGGCGGCGCATCCATCATGGGCACTCTCTCCGGCGGTGGCACCCAGCGCGTGACGATCGGCGAGCGCGCGCTGCTGGGAGCCAACTCCGGCGTCGGCATCTCGATTGGCGACGACTCGGTCGTTGAGGCGGGCCTCTACGTGACGGCGGGCACCAAGGTGACCCTGCTCGTTCCGGATGCCGCCCCCCGCACCGTGAAGGCCGTCGAATTGAGCGGGGTGGCCGGCCTGCTGTTCCGGCGCAACTCGCTCACCGGTGGCATCGAAGCGCTCCCGCGCTCAGGTGGCGCGGTGGAACTGAACGCGCAGCTGCACGCCTAGCGCCGCGCCCGCCCACCGCGGTCCCGCGCCCGGCCCTTTCGTCAAATGCAGGAGTGGGTGTGACGGGAGTGGTGAAAGTCGTACAACATGCGGGATCCGCCTCCTCTCCTCCTGCATTTGACAAGAGGCGGACTCTCCACGACCTTCGTAGGCGCGACCCGCGTGCCTCGCCGCAAGGCCGAATATCTGGGACATGTCGATCGCCCAGGAAATTGCCGCGCACGGCGGACTCGCCCCCACTTACCGTCTTCTGAGACGCGGCTGGACCAGCTACACGCTCACCCGCGCGGTGCGATCGGGCTCCATCATCCGGGTCCGTCAGGGTTGGTACGCGCTTCCCGACGAGCAGGAGAACCACCTGCGAGCAGCCCGAGTCGGGGGGCGACTGACGTGCAGCAGCGGTGCTCTCTACTGGGGGCTGTGGACACGCAATTCCACCCCTCCACTGCATGTTGCCGTGCGTCCCCATGCCTCCCGGCTTCGCGATCCACTCGATCACCGTGTGCGACGCGCAGCACAGCGTGGCCCGAAGGTTCATTGGGTCGATCATCGGCGCGGCACCGCATTCGTCGCCGAACCTCTGAGCTGTCTGCTCGACATGACGCGCTGCGAGCCACTTGAGTCGGTGGTCGCGGCGGTGGACTGCGCTCTCGGACTCGGGCTAATCACCCGGCGCCAGTGGCGTGCGGCGGCGGCCAAGCTGCCCGCGCGATTGCGCGCGTTGCTTGCGGATGTCGACCCGGAATCCGGTTCGTACTGGGAATCAGTCGTGCGATTCCGACTGCACCGCGCCGGCATCCAACTGAGAACCCAGGTCGCGCTCGGGCCTGGCCTCCGCGTCGATTTTGTCATCGGCAAATATCTCGTCATCGAGATCGATGGACGGCAGCACGCCGAGCCGAAGCAACACGCGATCGATCGGGAACGGGATGCGCGCCTCAGCGTCCTCGGCTGTCGATGTCTGCGTTTCACGGCTCGTCAGGTGCGCACGAACTGGCGGATGGTCGTAGCTGCGATCAACGCGGCGATCGCTCGCGGGGACGCTGACTGAGACTGGACTGGCGGTCCGCGCTGGACGATCAGCCCCGTTTTCTTTGCGAAATGCAGGAGTAGATGTGACAGAAGTGCACCGGTACGTCACGGGGCGTGACATCCGCCTCATCAACTCCTGCATTTCGCAAAAATACCAGTACTCGGCGAGACGCCCGAAGCGGCTGCCGAAACTGCCGAAGCGGCTGCCGAAACGCCCGAAGCGGCTAGCGGCCCGTGGGCCAGTGACGCTCGGGCGGGCCGACGTAGAGCTGCTGCGGGCGGCCGATCTTCGTGGCCGGGTCGTCGTTGGCTTCGCGCCACTGCGCGATCCAGCCCGGCAGGCGGCCGATCGCGAAAAGCACGGTGAACATGCGCGGCGGGAACCCCATCGCCTTGTAGATGACCCCGGTGTAGAAGTCGACGTTCGGGTAGAGCTGGCGCTCGACAAAGTACTCGTCGGCGAGGGCGGCCTGCTCAAGCTCTTTGGCGATGTCGAGCAGCGGATCCTTCACCCCGAGATCGGTGAGCACCTCGTCGGCGCTCTCCTTGACGAGAAGCGCACGCGGGTCGAAGTTCTTGTAGACGCGGTGCCCGAAGCCCATGAGTTTGACGCCCTGCTCTTTGTTCTTCACCCGCTCAATGAACCGACCGACGCTCTCGCCGGAGTCGCGGATTTCGCCCAGCATCTTCAGGACGGCCTCGTTCGCGCCGCCGTGCAGTGGGCCAGACAAGGCCTGGATGCCCGCCGAGATCGAGGCGAAAATGTTGGCCTGGGTCGATCCCACGAGGCGCACCGTCGAGGTGGACGCGTTCTGCTCGTGATCTTCGTGCAGAATCAGCAGCCGGTCGAGTGCTTTCACCAGCACAGGGTTTACGTCGTAGATCTCGGCGAGGTTGCCGAAGTTCAGCTTGAGAAAGTTCTCGACGAAGCTCAGCGAATTGTCGGGGTAAAGGAACGCCTGGCCGATCGCCTTTTTGTGGGCGTATGCGGCGATCACGGGCAGCTTGGCCAGCAGACGGATGGTCGACATCTCGACCATCTCGGGGTTGTGCGGGTCGAGCGAGTCCTCGTAGTAAGTCGAGAGCGCGGAAACCGCGGAGGAGAGCACCGACATCGGATG
>JAYWDH010000034.1:0-2399 GCA_043779945.1 Microbacteriaceae bacterium | reverse complement strand
GTGAGGCGCTCGTCGCCTTCGATCGCGACGGCGCCGACCTCGTGCTGCTTGACCTGATGCTTCCGGGGCTCTCGGGCACCGAAGTGTGCCGCGAGCTGCGCACGCGCTCATCCGTACCGATCATCATGCTGACCGCGAAGGACAGCGAAGTGGACATCGTCGTCGGACTCGAGCTGGGCGCCGACGACTACGTGACCAAGCCCTACTCGACGCGCGAATTGCTCGCCCGACTGCGTGCGGTGCTGCGCCGCCGCGTCGAGGTCGACGACATCGACGAGGCCGTGCTCGAAGTGGGACCGGTGCGCATGGACGTCGATCGCCATGCGGTCTCGGTGAGCGGCGGCGAGGTGGCGATGCCCCTCAAGGAGTTCGAGCTGCTGGAGCTGCTGCTCCGCAACGCGGGACGGGTGCTCACGCGCGGCCAGCTGATCGACCGGGTGTGGGGCGCCGACTACTTCGGTGACACCAAGACCCTCGACGTGCACATCAAGCGGATCCGCTCGAAGATCGAGATCGACCCCTCACAGCCGACGCTGCTGCTGACCGTGCGCGGGCTTGGCTACCGATTCGAGGCCTGACGCCTCGCTCGGCTCACTAGCCCGTCGGCGTCGGCGTCGGCGCCGGCGTGACAGTGGGAGGCGCCACGGGATTGAGTGTCGCGGTCGGCGTGGGCGCGGGGGTGAGCGTCGGGAGCAGATCCCTGTACTGAGAGAACTGGCCGTCGAGCACGGGGACTTCGATCTGCTTGCCCTCTTCGTTGCCGTATTGGAAGTAGATCTTCACGATCGAGCCGGCTTTGGTAGCCAGTTGGGGCAGGAGGAACTGCCCGTTCTTGCCGTAGCCGAAATTGGTGGTGGCGTCGGGGAGCAGGGTGGCGGTCTTGGTCTGCTTCACGCCGTTCGTCGTGTACTGCACGTTCAACTGGACCAGCTCGTTCGAGGGGTTGTACGCCGCAAACAACAGGTTGCCGCTGGCGCCGGCCTGGGTGAGCACGAGTGCGTTGAGCACCTTCACCTGGCCGATCGTCGCACTGACGCCGTCGCTCGGGTCGTAGTGCGTCATGGTGGCGATCGGGGTACAGGCGGCGACGCCCACGGTGATCAGCGCAGCGATGGCCACAGCTGCTCCGGCACGAACCTTCACGTTGACACCCTTCGAAGTCGCGAAACGTCCGTTCCAGCTTACCGGGGGCGATCCGCGCACCTCGCCAGCCGCAGTGCTCACCGCCCCCGACCAGCAAGATGCTGCTGAAGGGCCGCTAGAAAGTTCTCGAAGGGTTCTGGCTTCGTAACGGGGTCAGTTGACGCGGCTACCCTCTCACCATGAGAGTCGCGATCATCGTCGTCGCCGCGGGCAGCGGAACGAGGCTCGAGCATGCCGAGCCGAAGGCCTTCGTCGAACTACGCGGCGTGACGATCCTCGAGCGGGCGCTGCGCGGGGTATTCGAGTCGTCCGAGCCCGCGCAGGTGATCGTCGTGGTGCCCTCTGCTCGGCTGGTGGCGGCGCGGCATATCGTGGCGCATGCGGCGGGGGTGGCATCCGACTCGGTGATGGTGGTGGTCGGTGGCGAGACGCGGCAGGCCTCGGTCGCCCTAGGACTCGCGGTGCTCGAGCCCGAGGTGGAGATCGTGCTCGTGCACGATGCCGCGCGCGCGCTCACCTCGGCCACGCTCATCGATCGTGTGGTGCGGGCGGTCACCCTGCACACGGGCATCGTGCCGGCGCTGCCAGTCAGCGACACCATCAAACGGATCGACTCGCACGAACTCGTCACCGGCACCGTCGACCGCAGCGACCTCGTGCACGTGCAGACTCCGCAGGGATTCCCGCGAGTCGAGCTGCTTGCGGCATACGCGGCGGCCGATCGCGAGTACACGGACGATGCTGCCCTGTTCAGCGCCGCCGGTCACCCGGTGACGGTAGTCCAGGGTGAGGACCGCGGGTTCAAGATCACCACCCGCTGGGACCTGCACCGAGCCGAGCTTCTGCTCGGGGCATCCAGCGGATTCCGCACCGGCATCGGCCTTGACGTTCACGCCTACGACGACAGTCAGCCGCTCTGGCTTGGCGGGCTGTACTGGCCCGACGAGCCGGGACTTGCGGGGCACAGCGACGGCGACGCCGTCATCCACGCGATCTGCGACGCGATGCTTTCGGCGGCGGGTCTCGGCGACATGGGGGCGCGCTTCGGCAGCGCGGATCCGCGGTTCCAGGATGCCGCGAGCGAACTCTTCCTGCACGAGACCCTCGCACTCGTGACCGGAGCCGGTTTCACGGTGGTGAACGTCGCGGTGCAGCTTGTCGCGGACCGACCGAAGCTCTCGGGCCGCCGAGGAGAGATCGAAGTGAAGCTGAGTGGATTGATCGGGGCGCCAGTCAGTGTGGCCGCGACGACGTCC
>JAYWDH010000033.1:0-7112 GCA_043779945.1 Microbacteriaceae bacterium | reverse complement strand
GAGCAGAAACGATTAGCGCGAGCGAAGTCGCTCCGGCGTCAGGGGTACCGATGCTCTTCTCGGCGAGCGGCCGAGCGCGGCCGAGTTTCGGGGTGAGGACTGCCGTCTCGGCAGCCGAGAGCCGGGCGACTGCGGCCGCTGCTCCGAGTGCACTGGTAAGCGAGTTGCCTTGCTCGATTTGGTACCGCAACTCAAGCCGGAAGGGAGTCAGGGCGTCCACGATGGTCTTGTCGCCCAACTTCGCGCGCCCGAGTTCTGTGATTGCTTCAGCGAAAGCATCCACCGCGTCGACCAGGTCGATGTCTCGGTAGGACGAGCGAGTGTCGGTGAGCGACACTGCGGCGGCTTCAAGACCCGCGCCCCAGAGCACTCCGGAGGTTCCTCCGGCTTCCGCGGCCCAAGCTCGGCCCGCGCGGCGGAGTACCCATGCCGGTCCACCGTTCCTCGACTCAGATGCGGACTTCAGGGCGGCGCCTGCACCTTTCACCATGCCGCGCCCGTGATCTCCGTCGCCGGCTACGGAATCGATGCGACCGAGTTCCACCTCGTGAACGCGAACGGTCTCCGCGAGCACTCGCAGCCCCTCGACAACTATCGGGACCGCGGCGACGGCCGCCAGTGACGGGATGGGCGCCTCCTCAGTTGCCTCCGAGGAGGTACCGACGATCGCAGGGGTCAACCCCGATAGTGCGAGAGCTTGCTTCCGGTAAGCCGGGGTGTAAGCGTCTGCACACCACAGAGTCGCGAGTTCGTCAGTAAGCCACATCATGGTGAGCGAGCACCCGCCCATGTCGAGGCTGGTGACAAGCTCTCCCACTTCGACATCGACCGGCTCATACTCGGCGGCTCGGAGCAACTGCCGAATAGATCCCCAGAGCAGGAACAACTCCTCGTACTTGGTAGTGCCGAGCCCATTGACGATGACTCCGACACGCCGGTCGGGTCCGACAGGCGCTGTGTTGAGAACTCCTGACACAAGAAGCTGTGCGAGATCGTCGGCCGTGCTCATTTGCGCGTCGCGGATGCCTGGTTCGCCATGGATACCCAGTCCAACGCCCATCTGACCGGCGGGCACTTCAAAGAGGGGTTGGTCGGCACCTGGCATCGTGCATCCCGAGAATGCGACGCCGAACGAGCGTGTCGCAGCGTTCGCCGCGATGCCCACCCTCTCAACGTCATCGAGCCTGTAGCCTGCCGTCGCGGCGGCGCCCATGATCTTGAAGACCGTGAAGTCTCCCGCAATACCTCGACGCAACTTCGGATCGTCGGCGGAGGCAATATCGTCAGTGACCAGGACAATGCGGGTGTCGATCCCCTCGCGGCGAAGTCGGTCTGCCGCGATGCCGAAGTTGAAGACGTCGCCCGCATAGTTGCCGAAGCTCAAAACCACACCGCGACCTTGATCGGCCGCTTTCGCCACTGAGTAGATCTGGGCGGCTGAAGGGGAAGTGAAAATGTTCCCAACGACCGCGCCGCTCGCGAAACCAGGACCAACTAAGCCGCAGAACGCAGGGTAGTGCCCCGAGCCCCCTCCGATGACGACAGCGACCACGGGCTCCGGCCCGACATGTGCAACAGCGCCACCCGGTACCCCCCGAAGGCGGTCGGCATACAGATCGAGGAATCCGTTGAACTGATCTTCCGCGAAGTTTGCCGGGTCGTTATAGATGACGGTCATGACGCTTTCCGTTGAGAGTGGACTGGTGGGTGGGGCTCGAGGAGGCCCCACCCGAATGTTGCAGTGCGCTCGGCGCCTACTTCGCCTGACCCGGCAGGCCCTCGTAAGCGATGTTCCCGGACGTAACGTTCGAGTCGACGAGCTTCGGCAGGTTCTTGACGAAGGCGCTCTGCTCGGTCACGACGTTCTTGACGACTGCGTCGACGTTGTCCGAGGTGACCGGCGGCATCGTGTAGATCAGGTTCTTGTCGACCTTCTCCTTGAGGACGATTTTCGCCGCGACGGCCAGACCTGTCGCTAGTTCGACCGTGCCGTGCTGGAGCGAAGTCCCAATCATCGCGCCGGACTTGACCGCGCTTAGACCGTCCTGAATTCCGTCGATGCCAACCACCTTGACGCCAGTGAGGTTGCCCTGCTGCAATGCTTTGATCGCACCGATAGCCATGTCATCGTTCTGAGAGATGACGCCGTCGATCTTCGAGCCGAATGCCGATACCCAGTTACTGGTCTTGGTGACGGCCTGGGTGCGATCCCAATTCGCCGTGTCCTTGGCGAGGACGTGGATACCCGGGTTCTGATCGAGGACCTCTTGGATGCCCTTGCCGCGGTTGATCTCTGGCGAGCTGCCAAGAGGGCCTTGGAGGATGACGACGTTGCCCTTACCTCCGAGCGCCTTCACCATCATGGTGGCTTCCTGCTTGCCTGCTGCCACGTCGTCGGGCTCGACCGAGGCATCGACAGCGGCGCTCGTCAATGCAGTATTGACTTCGATCACGGGGATACCGGCTGCCTTCGCGGCCGCGACCTGCGGCTTCAGAGAATC
This sequence comes from Microbacteriaceae bacterium, assembly GCA_043779945.1. Classification (GTDB taxonomy): domain Bacteria; phylum Actinomycetota; class Actinomycetes; order Actinomycetales; family Microbacteriaceae; genus Lysinimonas. The sequence continues at coordinate 4,611 of JAYWDH010000033.1, read as the reverse complement.
CGCCTGCACAGGGACGATGATGATCGCCGAGACCTTCGCGTTGATCAGTTGGTTCATCTGATTGGCTTGCGTCGACACGTCATTGTTGGCAGACGTCCAGTCGAGCTTGATGTTGTTCGCGGCTGCGTAGGCATTCATCCCTTGCTGGCCCTGGGTGATGAACGAGGACATGGCGTAGACCGTTACGCCGATGGTGATCTGTGGCTTTCCACCCGACGTCGAACTACCCGAGCTGCAGCCAGCGAGGGCGAGCGTAGCGATCGACACGGCGGCCGCCAAGGCAAACATCTTCTTCTTCGGAGCTGTTCTCATTGCTGATTCCTTTTCTGTGAGGGTGGTGCAAATGCGCCAACGAAAGCTGTTGTCAGGACTGCTTGCGACGAGAAGACCAGACGTCGATGCCGACAGCCGCGACGATGATGATTCCCTTCACGACGTCTTGCCAATACGCCGGAACGATGAGGATGTCCAGCCCGTTATTGACGGTCTGGATGAGCAAAAGACCGATCGCGGTCCCCCAGATCGTTCCCCGCCCGCCCATTAACGAGGCTCCACCGACGACGACTGCGGTGATGGAGTCAAGCTCGTATCCGGTGCCGAGGTTCGGTGAGCCAGAGATGACGCGTGAGGAGAGCAACAGTCCGGACACGCCCGCGAGGAGTCCGCTGATCGCGTAGACGCTAAAGAGGATTGCGCGCGAGCGCACGCCAGCGATCTCCGCCGCCAGGCGGTTACCGCCGACCGCATAGACGCGCAGCCCGTAGGCGGTGCGGCGCATGAGCGTCGCGAACCCGACGATCCCGACGATCATCAAGATGACCGGCACCGTAAAGCCGAAGATCTGCGTATTGGCGAATGCGCCGAAGCTGTTGGGGACACCGTTGATCGGCGCCCCGTTGCCGATCGCGTATGCGAATCCCGACGCGAGAGTAAGCATCCCAAGGGTGGCGATGAACGGCGGAATATTGAATCGGCTCACAACCAGTCCGTTGATGCTGCCGGCGATGACGCCTGTGGCAATGGAGGCGAGCAGCACGACCAAAAGGTTGTCGGTGAGGTGCGTGGCCACCCATGCTGCGCCCATCCCGCTGACGGCGATGATGCTGCCCACTGAGAGGTCGATCCCCCCAGTGAGGATGACCAGGGTCTGTCCAAGCGCGATGAGGGCAAATGGTGCCGCGGAAATCAGAACTGTGAGCAGATTCTCGACTGTGGCGAACTGTGCGTTTTGTGACGCGAAGAACACCGCAACCAGCAAAAGAACACCGACCATGACGTGACGGATCAGGAAACCTCCCACCCGCTGCCGCGTAGCGCCGATCGTGCGGGGCATCTTTTCTGGGGTGGTGGTCATAGCTTTTCCTCCTGCGTTCCCGGCCGCGTGCTCTGGGCCTTCTGACCAGACGCGAGCCGGAATATCGTGTCTTGAACTGATGCCTCATCGAGCTGCGCGCGCGAGAGTTCGGCGACAATCGCGAGGTCGCGCATGACAAACGCCCGATGGGTGAGACTTAAAATCTCGGGCATGTCGCTGGACGCCATCAGGACAGCGAGCCCCGACTTGGCGAGATCCGTGATGATTCGGTAGATCTCGCTTCGGGCGCCGATGTCAACCCCTCGGGTCGGCTCGTCTAGCAGAAGGGCGTCCACCGGTCCGGTGAGCCAGCGCCCCAGCACGACCTTTTGCTGGTTGCCCCCCGAGAGGTTCTCTAGATGTTGAGTCAGTCCGTCGGCTTTGAGGCGCATCGACTTCATCACAGCCTCGACGGCGAGCCGCCGGCTGGCACCGCGCAGCAGTCCAAATCGGCTGAAGGCCGTGAGGCGCGGAAGCGTGGCGTTGTCGAGAACACTCATCGAGAGCACCGCGCCACCCCCTTTGCGGTCCTCGGGCACGATGCCCAGATGCTGCCGGATCGCCGATAACGGTGAGCCCGCGCGCAGCACCTTGCCGTTGACCTCGACTCGGCCGCTCATCGGCCGGCGGATCCCATAAATGCATTCGATCAACTCAGTTCGGCCGGCACCAACCAGACCGGCTAGCCCGACAATCTCGCCCTGCCGCACTGTGAGATTGATCGGTTTCGCACCAGTCGAAATGACCAGGTCAACGACTTTCAGGATCGGAATATCGGTCGCCGTGTGCAGTTCGGGGAAGAGCATGCTCAGCTCACGCCCGATCATCGCGGTGACGATTTCGTCGTCAGTGATGTCGGTGAGCGGGGAGTCGGCAACAAGGATGCCGTCGCGCAGGATTACTACGCGATCTGCCATCGCGCGGATCTCTTCCATCTTGTGAGTCGTGAAGAGGATCGCGACGCCCTGATCTCGGAGGTTCCGCACGACGTTGATGAGCAGGGCGACTTCGCGTTCGGCGATTGCGCTTGTTGGCTCATCGAGTAGTAGTACGCGAGCGCCGCGACCGGTCGCCTTGATGATCTCGATGATCTGTCGGACGCCCACTGGGAGGGTGTCCATTTGCGCCGTCGGTTCCGTGTCGAGACCGAAGGCGAAAAGTTGATCACGGGCCGAACGGGCCATTGCCTTCCGATCGAGCACTCCTAACGCGTTCCGCATCTCGCGGCCGACGAACAGATTCTCGTAGACGGTGAGGCCGGGGATCGAAGCGAGCTCTTGCGGGACGATCGCAACACCCATCGCCGCTGCGGAACGGATATGTCCAGCAGGGAGCGGCTCGCCGCGGATTTCAACCGTGCCGCTGTCTGGGCGGTACTGCCCAGATGCGATCTTCATGAGCGTGGACTTGCCAGCACCGTTCTCTCCCGCAAGTGCTGTCACGGTGCCGGATTCCAGGCGTAGGTCTACGTCTTTCAGAACGGCCACGCCACCAAAGGACATCCGGATCTTGGAGCAGCTCAGCATCGCCAGGTCCGCTGACGCGTCGACTTGCGTTGAGGACTCCATCAAGCTCCTTTGCTCGCAGATCAATGGTTGACCGGCGGGTTCAGACTAGGTGGTGGTTTATATTAGTTGCAAACACACTGCTCACATGAGCAAGTATGGCTTCGGTAAGATCATGGTGCTCAAATGAGCGAGGAGGTATCTATGCCGCAACCGCCCGGGCCATCTCGGCAGGTTCAGATCGCCCATATCGCAACAGAACATTTCGTCAACCGAAAGACTCGCGTCGAGATCTCCAACGAAACCGGGCTCAGCCGCTTCAAGGTTGGTCGGATCTTGGATGAAGCCCTCGAATCTGGGATCGTCCGAATCCAGATCGCGAGCCCATCGGGAGTGCGCCTTGATCTATCGCTCCAACTACGGGACCGCTACCAGCTTGATCACGTCGTCGTCGTGGATGTTCCGTCCGAGTCAGAGGAAGCACTCCAAGAGGCATTGGGCGCGGCAGCAGCGGAGCTTCTCAATGAGATATTGAAAGAGGACGACGTCCTGGGCCTCACCTCTGGTCGCACCCTCAACGCGATGGCCCGCCACCTCGACACCTTGGCCTGTCGGCGCGTGGTGCAGCTAGCCGGCGTCGCGGGCCCCATCCTCCAGAGTGGACTCGAATCGTTGCGGCGAGTCAGCATGATAGAGGGCGTCAGACCTTTTCCGATCTACTCGTCGTTGGTCATGAGTGATGCACAAGCGGCCGAGGGGGTGCGTCGACAACCAGATGTTCGGCGGACGTTCGAGCAGTTCGACCGGGTCACCGTCGCGGTCGGGGCTGTCGGATCGTGGGTGCCAGCCAACTCGATGCTCCTCGAAAACAGAGCTCTCACCGAACAGGACCGTAAAAACCTGATCGACCGTGGTGTAGTCGGCGAGATTGCAGCAGCACTTGTGACAGATACCGGGGGAATCGTCCATGACATCGACGACCGCTGTATCGCCATCTCGGTGGAACAACTTCGCCGAATACGGACCGTCATCGCTGCTGCTGGTGGAATATCGAAGACACGGGCCATTCGTGCGGTCCTTACTTCCGGGCTACTGAGCGGCCTGATAACTGACAGCGCCACCGCCCTTCGCTTGTTGGCCACCTGATGACCGATCCAAGGCGAAGGCCTTGTGATGTTCACCAGAGTCCGACAAGACCAGAGCTTCTTCGGTCGCCGTGATTGGCCACGGGATTCACGGGAGCACTTTCAGAACTGACCTGTCCCGGATTTCCCGGACCCTTGGCGCATCCCTTACTTCACCTGCCCCACGGCGTGATCATGGATGTCAGCCCCCACAGAACCTCCACAACTGAAGCGTTTCCACGGTCCTGATCTGTGTCGAAACGCGTTGAAATGTACGGTCATTCCAAGGGAATCAACCAATTGCCCGGAGGTTACTCGACCCGCCGTTTTCAGTTCAAATCCCACCGGAAGTCCTACCGACGAAGACGCCCCACTTACTCCGCACATTCGCCGTCAGCCAGTGGGATCTCTTACATCGCCTGGCATCGGCGAGCGCAGGGTCTGTCGCGATCTGTCACTCACGTCATCTGGTGGCAACTCGGCTGCACCTATCGTCGTGTCGCGGGTTCGAGTCTCGCCCTCGCTACTTGTGTGATGAGTCGGGACATCGTTGATAGATGGTTCGGGTCATCGTTGATATTCATGAAGAGCTCGGCCATCGGCCGGGCTCTTTGTTTTGGTCGCGCCA
>JAYWDH010000032.1:0-18234 GCA_043779945.1 Microbacteriaceae bacterium | reverse complement strand
AAGTGGCCCATTGGCTCGCGGCGTACGAGTTGGTGCGCTCCACGTTGACTCCGAATCCGGCGTCGGTGTGGGCGCGTGGGCTGCCCGACGAGATCCTCGCCGGGGTACCGAAGGGCTACACCGACTCGGTTCTGGATGACGAGTTCCCGCTCTCGATGTTCTATGAGGCGCTCGCCAAGAAGATGGGCTCCGTCATCGAGAGCACGCGGGGCATCACGGCTGCCGCGGCCTGAAAGACTGTCATTGTGACCTCTCTGCACGACCACAACTTCCGCAGCTTCGCTTCCGACAATTACGCCGGTGTCCACCCCGAGGTGATCACCGCCATCGCCGACGCGAACGGCGGCCACCAGATCTCCTACGGCGAAGACATCTACACGGCCAGGTTGCAGGAGGTGATCCGGGCGGAGTTCGGCCCGAGGGCCGAGGTGTTCCCGGTGTTCAACGGCACGGGCGCGAACGTGGTGGCGCTCACGAGCCTGATTCCGCGTTGGGGCGCCATCGTCGCAACCAGCACCGCGCACATCCACACGGATGAGGGCGGTGCGCCCGAGAAGATGGCTGGCCTGAAGCTGTACACGGTTCCCACTCCCGACGGCAAGCTCACCCCGGAGCTGCTCGCCACCGAGGCCTGGGGCTGGGGCGACGAGCACCGAGCGCAGCCGCTGGCGGTGAGCATCACGCAGACCACCGAACTCGGCACCCTGTACACGCCAGCCGAGATTGGCGCGCTCGCCGACTGGGCACACGCGAACGGCATGGCGCTCCACCTCGATGGCGCACGCATCTGGAACGCGGCGGCGGCCCTGGGCCTGCCGTTCCGCGCGTTCACTACGGATGCCAGGGTCGACATCGTGAGCTTCGGCGGCACCAAGAACGGACTGCTCGGCGCCGAGGCGATCATCGTGCTCAACCCGGAGCGGGTCGACGGGATGATTTTTCTGCGCAAGACGAGCATGCAACTCGCCTCGAAGATGCGCTTCATGAGCGCCCAGCTCCTGGAACTCTTCTCGTCGAGCCTCGGCCTGCGTTCGGCCAGGCGGGCGAATGCGATGGCGACGCGACTCCGTACGGCACTTGAGGCGGGGGTCTCGACGGGCTCGATCAGCGGGCTGTCATTCTCACAGGCGACCCAGGCCAACGCGGTTTTCGCGATCCTGCCGAACGAGGTGGCCGACCGGATCCGGGAGCGCGTGCGCTTCTACGATTGGGATCGCGCGCTCGGCCAGGTGCGCTGGATGTGTGCCTTCGACACCACCGAGGACGACGTCGATGCGTTCGTGACCGTCATTCGCGAGGAATTCGCGCGCTAGTTGGCACCACCGCCGTGGCAAACCCCGCAAGTCCGCCACTAGGTTCGTCCCGAATCCGGATCACCGACCCCAGTCAACCTAGGCTTACCCTGTGACCGAAGCCGCTGCCCCCCGCCCCTGGATCTCGTCATATGCGGAGGGCGTGCCCGACGACATCGAGTTGCCCACCGGCTCACTCGCCGATCTGATCGCCGCCTCAGTGACCGAGTTCGGCGACGGCGTCGCGCTGGAGTTCTTCGGGCGCGAGACAACATACGCAGAACTCGGCGATCAGATCGACCGCGCAGCCGAAGGTCTGCGAAGGCTCGGGGTACGCAAGGGCGACCCGATCGCACTGATCATGCCGAACTGCCCTCAGCACGTCGTCGCGTTCTACGCGATCCTGCGGCTGGGGGCGATCGTGATCGAGCACAACCCGCTCTACACGCCGCGTGAGCTCCGTCACCAGTTCGAGAACCACGGCGCCCGGTTTGTCATCACCTGGGACAAGGTGGTCGCCACATTGCAGGACTTCCCGGATGACGTGCCGCTCGATCACATCGTCTCGATAGACATGACCAGGGCGATGCCCCTCCGCCTTCGATTCTTGTTGCGGCTGCCGATCCCGCGAGCGCGCAAGCAGCGCGCTGATCTCACGGCGAAAGTCTCCGGCACGACCTCCTGGGAGGAGCTCCTGGGCGACGGTGCAGAAAATACGGGCATCAAGCCCTCGGTGGCCGGGCCGACGGCGGCGGATGTCGCGGTCATCCAATACACCAGCGGCACAACCGGCAGCCCCAAGGGCGCCACCCTCACCCACCTGAACCTGGGCGTGAACGCCGCGCAGGCGCGGGCCTGGGTGCCGACTGTCAAGCGCGGGACCGCCAGCGTGCACGCCATACTCCCGCTCTTCCATGCCTACGGCCTCACCCTCTGTCTCACCTTCGCGATGAGCATGGGGGCGCGGCTCGTGCTCTTCCCGCGCTTTGACCCGGATCTCGTGCTGCCGGTGATCAAGAAGCGCCCGCCGACCTTCCTGCCGGCCGTGCCGCCGATCTACGAGCGACTCACGAAGGCCGCTAAGGAGAAGGGTGTCTCACTCGAGGGCATCGAGATCGCGATCTCGGGCGCCATGCCGCTGTCGCAGGCCGTCATCACGCCTTGGGAGGGACTGACCAAGGGATTCCTGGTCGAGGGATACGGCTTGAGCGAGTGCAGTCCAGTGCTCACCGCGAACCCGGTCGCCGACCACCGCAAGCAGGGGACGATCGGCCTCCCGCTGCCGGGCACCGACATCCGGATCGTCAACCCGGATGACCCCACGCAAGACATGCCGCAGGGCGAACCGGGTGAGCTGCTGGCCATGGGGCCGCAGGTCATGAGCGGCTACTGGAAGAAGCCGGCCGAAACTGCCGAGGTCTTCGTCGACGGCTGGTACCGCACTGGCGACATCGCCACGATGGACGAGCAGGGTTTCATCACGATCGTCGACCGGATGAAGGAGATCATCATCACCGGCGGCTTCAACGTGTCGCCTACCGAGGTCGAAGACACGTTGCGCGGCTTCGACGGAGTCTCCGACGTGGCGGTCGTCGGCATTCCGAACGACCGCGACGGCGAGCACGTGGTCGCCGCAGTGGTTCAGGCGCCGGGCAAGACCGTCGACGAGGCTGCCCTCCGCGCCTATGCCCGCGAGAACCTCTCCGCGTACAAGGTCCCGAAGCACGTGTACATCGTCGATGAGCTGCCGAAGTCGCTGATCGGTAAGGTGCTCCGTAAGAAAGTCAAGGAGGCGCTTCTCGCGCGCGACGACGTGAAGGCCGCCACAAAGTAGCTACGCGCTCTCGTTCTCGGAGTTCGGGACCGGCGGCTGCACATCTTCGGCTGAGAACCCCGTGACGCTCAGGGATTCGTCGAGGAGGTCCACCATGACGGTGTCGCCATCGCGTACGTCTCCTGCCAGCAGCGCGCGGGCGAGCTTGTCGTCGATCTCGTGTTGCATGAGCCGCCGCAGGGGACGCGCCCCGTAGATCGGATCGTAGCCGCGCTCGGCGAGCCAGGCCCTGGCGTTGGGCGTTACCGCGAGCTGCAGCCGGCGCTCGGCCAGCCGCTTCTCGAGACGATCGATGTAGAGCGAGACGATCTGGCCGAGGTCAGCCTCGCTCAGCTGAGAGAACACCACGATGTCGTCGAGACGGTTCACGAACTCCGGCTTGAATGCCTGCCGCACCACCTCGTTGACGGCCTGCACCTTCTGCTCCCAGCTCAGCGCGGGATCCACCAGGAACTGGCTGCCCAGGTTGGAGGTCAAAATCAGGATGGTGTTGCGGAAGTCGACCGTGCGCCCCTGCCCATCGGTCAGCCGCCCGTCGTCCAGCACCTGCAGCAGCACGTCGAAGACCTCCGGATGCGCCTTCTCGATCTCATCGAGCAGGATCACGGAGTACGGCCGACGCCGCACGGCCTCGGTCAGCTGCCCGCCCTGTTCATAGCCGACGTAGCCGGGAGGGGCGCCGAGGAGCCGCGACACAGAGAACTTCTCGCCGTACTCGCTCATGTCGATGCGCACGAGCGCCTTCTCGTCGTCGAACAGGTAGGCGGCGAGCGCCTTGGCGAGTTCGGTCTTGCCAACGCCGGTAGGGCCGAGGAAGAGGAACGAGCCGGTCGGTCGGTCGGGATCGGAGATGCCGGCGCGGGAGCGGCGCACGGCCTCGCTGACGGCGCGCGTGGCATCCTTCTGGCCGATGAGCCGCTTCCCCAACTCGTTCTCGAGGTGCAGCAGCTTCTCGGTCTCGCCTTGGCGGAGCTTGGCGACCGGGATGCCGGTCCAGACCGCGACGACAGACGCGATGTCCTCATCGGTCACCTGGTCGCTGACCATGCGCGGACCCTGCTGCTCGACGGCTTCGGCCGCAGCGAGCTGCTTCTCGATGCCCGGGATCACCTCGTAGTTGAGCTTGCTGGCATCCTGGTAGCGCTGCTCGCGCATGGCGCGGTCGAGGTCGATCCGGGCGTCGTTGAGGCGACTTTTGAGGTCACCAACGGAGTGCAGCGAAGCCTTCTCGGCTTTCCAGCGGGTCTGCAGCTCGCCGAGCTGCGATTCGCGGGCGTGCATATCGGTGCGGAGCTTCTCCAGGCGGTCCTTCGACGCCTGGTCCTTCTCCTTTTTGAGCGCGAGTTCTTCGATCTTGAGCCGGTCGACGGCGCGCTTCAACTCGTCGATCTCGACCGGGCTCGAGTCGATCTCCATCTTGAGTCGGGATGCCGCCTCATCAATCAGGTCGATCGCCTTGTCGGGCAGCTGGCGGCCTGTGATGTAGCGATTGCTGAGGGATGCCGCCGCCACCAGCGCGCTGTCTGCGATCGTCACCTTGTGGTGAGCTTCGTAACGCTCCTTGAGGCCGCGCAAGATGGCCACCGTGTCCTCGACCGTCGGTTCGCCGACATAGACCTGCTGGAAGCGGCGCTCCAGCGCCGCATCCTTCTCGATGAATTCGCGATACTCGTTGAGCGTGGTCGCGCCGATGAGCCGCAACTCGCCGCGGGCGAGCATCGGCTTGAGCATGTTTGCGGCCGCCACTGACCCTTCGCCGCCGCCCGCACCCATCAGGGTGTGGAGCTCGTCGATGAAGGTGATCACCTGGCCGTCGGAGTCGGTGATCTCCTTGAGCACGGCCTTAAGCCGCTCCTCGAACTCGCCGCGGTACTTGGCGCCGGCCACGAGCGCGGCCAGGTCGAGTGAGATCAATTGCTTGTCCCTCAGGGAGTCTGCGACGTCTCCGGCCACGATGCGCTGGGCGAGACCCTCCACGACGGCCGTCTTGCCGACGCCGGGCTCGCCGATGAGAACGGGGTTGTTCTTGGTGCGGCGCGTGAGCACCTGGCTGATGCGTCGGATCTCGGCGTCACGACCGATGACCGGGTCAAGCTTGCCGCTCTTCGCGATCTCGGTCAGGTTGATTCCGTACTGCTCGAGTGCGCTCTTCGGCTCCTCCTGCGAGGAGGGGGCGCCTTGCATGTTAGCCATTGTTCTCCGTTGACCTTCTGTGGATGACCGATTCAGCCCCGCGGCCCGAACGGCCGCCAGACCACGAGTTGGTTGGCTTTCTTGGCGCGCTCCCCAGCGCGCAGCGACACGACGTCGCCCTCAGCACCGGCCGCGAACACTCGACGACCCGGCCGATTGAGCAGTTCGTCGGCGAGCGCCGACTCGAGCTCGGAGACCCGGTGCGCGAGCGCGGTGACCTGATTCTCGAGCTCCAGGATGCGGCGGATGCCCTCGAGGTTGAGTCCTTCCGCACTCAGTCGGGATATCTCTCGAAGCTGCACGACGTCGCGCATCGTGTAGCGGCGGGACTGCCCGGCCGTGCGCCGCGGACTCACCATCCCAAGCCGGTCGTACTGGCGAAGGGTCTGGGGGTGCATCCCGCTCAGTTCGGCGGCGATGGCGATCGCGAACAGGGGGCTGTTCTCGTCAACGTCCATCAGCGGCCCCTTCCCCGACCATCAGCGGCCGCTCCGCGACAGCAGATCCTCGCGCGGGTTCTCGTCGGGCATCGCGGCAATGAAGGCCTGGAGGGCCTCCTTCGCCGCGGGGGTCAGGTGGCTAGGCACCGCGATGGTGACCTCGGCCAGCAGGTCACCGGATCCCTTGGCGGTGGTGACCCCGCGCCCCTTGACGCGCAGCACGCGTCCGGACGGGGTACCAGCGACGACGCGCAACTTCACGGGCGCGCCATCCAGCGTCGGCACCTCAATGGTGGCGCCGAGCGCGGCCTCCGCGAAGGTAACCGGCACGTCGACTCGCAGGTTGAGTCCGTCTCGCTCGAAGATCGGATGCTTGCGCACCGCCACCGTGAGCACCAGGTCGCCGGGCGCGCCGCCATCCGGGCTGGGTGCGCCTTTCCCCTTCAGTCGGATCTTCTGACCATCCGCCACGCCCGCCGGGATCTTGACCTTGGTCTCTCGTCCGTTCTGCAACTGCAGGCTGACGGTCTCTCCGCGGATCGCGGTCAGGAAGTCGAGCGTGGTGTTCGCCGTCGCATCGCTGCCGCGGGTCGGTCCGCCAAAGCCCTGGTAGCCGCCACTTGCTGTGCCGAAGCTGGCGTTCCGCCCGCCGCCGAACATGCCGCCGAGCAGGTCGTCGAAGCCGCCGCCCGAGTAGCTCTGCCGCGCGCGACCCCCGTTGAAGAGACCGCCGAAGACGTCCTCGAAGCCCGCGTTCTGGCTTCCGGCGCCGCCTGAGGTGAAGCGAGCTCCGCCGCCCATCGCGCGCACTTGGTCATACTCGGCACGCTGCTCCGCGTCGGAGAGCACCGAATATGCCTCGTTGATCTCCTTGAAGCGCGCTTCGGCCTTCGCGTCACCCGCATTGGAATCGGGGTGGAACTGACGCGCAAGCTTGCGGTACGTCTTCTTCAGATCCGCGTCGGAAACGTCCTTCTTGACGCCGAGCACGGCGTAGAAGTCCCTGTCGAACCAGTCCTGGCTGGCCATGGCCCTCCGTCGAGCTCTCGGGTCGGTGTTGTCGGGTCGGTGTTGTCGGATCGGTGTTGTCGGATCGGTGTGTGTTTAGGCGGGAACGCTGACCGCGACCTTGGCCGCGCGGATGAGACGGTCGCCCAGTGCATAGCCCGGCTCGATCACATCCGCGACAGTGTTCACTGTCACGCCCGGAGTCGGAAGCTGCACGATTGCCTCGTGCACCTGAGGATCGAAGGCCTCGCCAATCTCGCCCACCCGACGCAGACCGTAGCGCTCGAAGCCCGCACGAAGCTTCTGCGCCACGATCGCCAAGGGGCTGCCCTCGGTGAGATCACCGTGCGCCTCCGCGCGATCGAGGTCATCGATCGCGGGAATCAGACTGCGGATCACTTCAGCGATGACGGCATCGCGGTTGGAGACACGGTCGCGCTCGACGCGAGTGCGAAAGTTCTTCAACTCCGCCTCCGCACGAGCGGCCCGATCACGGTATTCGGCCACCAGGTCGTGCTCGGCCTCGACCAGCAGCGCGGCATCTTCGTCACTTAGTTCCACGTCGGGACCCTCGGCCTGGATCAGACCGTCGGCGTCGCGGGCATTCCCGGTCTCGCGGCGGTTCTTCCGCTTGTCGCGGATCACCGGCTCCTCGGATTCGTTCGGACCCTTCGGATCCTTCTCCTGGGCGGCCATCGTTACTTCTTCGACCCCTTGGGCTTGTCGGAAGCGTTGGCATCGTCAGACTCGCCCTTTGACTCGTCCTCATCCACGATCTCGGCGTCAACGATGTCCTCGTCGCTCGATTCGGGCGTGGCGTTGCCTGCGGTGTCTGCGGGCCCTTCGGTACTCGGCGCGTTGTAGATCGCCTCACCGAGCTTGCCCTGGCTGGCGTTCAGCTTGTCGAACGCCTCCTTGACAGCCGCTTCGTCTTCGGACTGCAACGCGGTCTTGAGCGCGTCGACGTCGGCCTGGACCTCGGCTTTCACGTCATCCGGGAGCTTGTCTTCGTTCTCCTTGATCAACTTGTCGATCGAATATGCAAGCTGCTCTGCGTTGTTGCGCACCTCGGCGGCTTCGCGGCGGGACTTGTCTTCTGCGGCGTGCTCCTCGGCCTCCCGAACCATGCGCTCGATGTCCTCCTTGGGCAGCGAGGAGCCACCCGTGATGGTCATCGACTGCTCCTTACCGGTGCCCTTGTCCTTGGCGCCGACGTGCACGATACCGTTGGCATCCAGGTCGAATGTGACCTCGATCTGCGGGATGCCGCGCGGCGCCGGCGCGATGCCAGTCAACTCGAAGGTGCCGAGCGCCTTGTTGTCGCGGGTGAACTCGCGCTCGCCCTGGAACACCTGGATGGCGACCGACGGCTGGTTGTCATCCGCGGTCGTGAAGGTCTCGCTCCGCTTGGTCGGGATGGCCGTGTTGCGCTCGATGAGCTTGGTCATGATGCCGCCCTTGGTCTCAATGCCGAGGCTCAGCGGGGTGACGTCGATGAGCAGAATGTCTTTGCGCTCGCCCTTCAGAACGCCAGCCTGGAGGGCGGCTCCGACCGCGACCACCTCATCCGGGTTGACACCCTTGTTCGGGTCCTTGCCGCCGGTGAGTTTCTTGACGAGTTCCGTGACGGCGGGCATGCGAGTCGATCCGCCGACCAGCACCACGTGAGCGATGTCACTGACCTTGACGCCCGCTTCCTTGACGACGTCTTCGAACGGCTTCTTCGTGCGGTCGAGCAGGTCGCTCGTCATCTGCTCGAACTGCGCTCGCGTGATCGCCTCGTCGAGGTTCGCCGGCCCGTTCTCGGTCAGCGACAGGTACGGCAGCTGGATGCTGGCGCTCATCGAGCTCGAGAGCTCCTTCTTCGCCTGCTCGGCCGCTTCCTTGAGACGCTGCTTCGCAATCTTGTCAGTGGAGACATCCACCCCGGTGGTGTCCTTGAACTTTTTGATCAGGTAGTCCACGATGCGCTGGTCCCAGTCGTCGCCGCCGAGGCGGTTGTCGCCGGCCGTTGAGCGCACCTGGATGGTGGAGAAGTCGTCGTCCTTGCCCACTTCGAGCAGGGAGACGTCGAAGGTGCCGCCGCCGAGGTCGAAGACGAGGATCAGCTCGTCTTCCTTACCGCGGTCGAGGCCGTATGCCAAAGCGGCCGCGGTCGGCTCGTTGATGATACGCAGCACGTTGAGGCCCGCGATCTCGCCGGCCTCCTTGGTGGCCTGGCGCTCGGCATCGTTGAAGTACGCCGGGACCGTAATGACGGCGTCTGTCACGTCTTCGCCCAGGTACTGCTCGGCGTCGCGCTTCAGCTTGCCGAGAATGCGGGCCGAGATCTCCTGCGGCGTGTACTTCTTGCCGTCGACCTCGGTCTTCCAGTCGGTGCCCATGTGCCGCTTGACCGACGCGATAGTGCGGTCGACGTTGGTGACGGCCTGGCGCTTGGCGGTCTCGCCGACTAGCACCTCTCCATCCTTGGTGAAGGCCACAACCGACGGGGTCGTACGGAGACCTTCTGCATTCGCGATGACGGTGGGCTCACCACCCTCGAGGACGGCGACCACCGAGTTGGTCGTTCCGAGGTCGATACCTACTGCTCGAGCCATGTGAAGTTCTGCTCCTTGAAAGATTGGATGCCCGACTTGAGTCGAACAGAGTCAAGTTTTGCAGCCTCTGGGTAACCTGTCAAGCGCCGAAGCTGAGAGTTGAGCCTGCGTGACTCAACCATTGAATGTTCACGCGGGCATGTTCGATATCTGCCGCACTGCGCGATATCTTCTCGCCATGACCGATCAGAAGCTAGTCGCGGGCCTCGAACTCCAGGCTGACCGCGTCATCCCGCGGCGACAGGTGATCGCCTGGGCCTCATGGGACTGGGGATCCGCCGCGTTCAACGCGGTGGTCACCACCTTCGTCTTCACGGTCTACCTGACGACCACGAAGAACTTCGGCAGCACCGACTTCGTCTCCACCTGGCTCGGGTGGACACTCGGCATCGCCGGCGTGCTCGTCGCGCTGATCGCGCCGATCACCGGGCAGAAGGCCGATGGCGCGGGCCGTCGCAAGTTCTGGCTGGCCGTCGAGACCGCGATCGTCGTGCTGTGCGTCGCCGGGCTGTTCTTCGTCGAACCGAAGCCGGAGTTCCTCTGGCTTGGGCTGTCGCTGCTGGCGGTAGGCACACTGTTCTTCGAGATTGCGGCCGTCAACTACAACGCCATGCTCGTGCAGATCTCCACCCCGAAGACGATCGGGCGGGTCAGCGGGCTGGGCTGGGCCGCGGGCTACTTCGGGGGAATCATCCTGCTGCTCATCCTTTACTTCGGCTTCATTCACCCGGATGTCGGTCTGTTTGGCGTGACCAGCACCAACGGGCAGTCGGTGCGTGTCTCGATGCTCCTCGCCGCCCTGTGGTTCGCGATCTTTGCAGTGCCGGTGCTGCTGGCGGTGCCGGAGTACCGCGCCCCCGCCGCGCTGGCGCGCGAGAGGGTCAGCGTGCTGGGCGCATACCGTCGGCTCGTCGGCGACATCCGGGCCCTCTGGGTCGAGAGCCGACACACGGTCTTCTTCCTGTTGGCCAGCGCGGTGTTCCGCGACGGTCTGACCGGCGTGTTCACCTTTGGCGGTGTACTCGCCGCGGGCACTTTCGGCTTCTCGAAGGGTGAGGTCATCATCTTCGCGATCGCCGCAAACATAGTTGCCGGACTGTCGACGGTGATCGTCGGTTCGCTCGACGATCGGGTTGGCCCGAAGCCGGTCATCGTCACCGCGCTCGTCGGCCTGATCGTCAGCGGCACGATGCTGTTTCTCCTGCATTCGGGTGGCCAGACGATCTTCTGGATCTTTGGACTGCTACTCAGCCTTTTCGTAGGGCCCGCACAGTCCGCGAGCCGCACCTTCCTGACCCGCTTGGCGCCTGCCGGACGCGAAGGCGAGGTGTTCGGCCTCTACGCGACGACCGGCCGCGTCGCGACCTTCCTCGCGCCCGCGCTCTTCGGGCTCTTCATCGCGATTTCTGGGGCGCAGTACTGGGGCATCCTGGGCATCGTGCTGGTGCTCGCGGTCGGTCTCGCGCTGATCATTCCGGTGCAGGCGCCGCCGCACGCGCGACCGGCCGCACGGTCGGCCGCACGGTCGGCCGCCGCAAAGGGCTGAGCCGGGTCCCCGGGTCGATCTCGCGCTCTGCGCGGGGGTCGGGGGGCCGGGTTGAGCCGAACGGCGCTCAACGGCGCAGCAGCACGTAGGCAATCAGCAGCATCGTGACAAGGAATCCGGTCACAAAGTTCAACCACAGAAAGCGCCGCCAGCCGCGGTTGGCGGATGCGGCATCCGACTCGGTCACGTTCCACCAGGGCGCCGCATTCACCACGTAGGGCAGCACCAGCGCTGCCGCCAGCGGACCTGGCCAGCTTGTGAATAACAGCAGCACGCCGGCCAGCAGGTAGAGCACGAGCGAAAGTCGAGCGGTCGCGCGCGCCCCGATCACGGTGGCGATCGAGCCGATGCCGCCTTCACGGTCGGCCTGAATGTCTTGCACAGCTCCGAAGGCGTGCGACGCCGCGCCCCAGAGGAAATAGGCGATCAGCAGCACAACTAGCGGCCAGGTCGGCGTGACCGCCGCGAGCGCCAAACCGAACACGGCCGGACTGACGAAATGAGTGCTGGAGGTGATCGAATCCAGGAACGGTCTCTCCTTGAAGCGCAGCCCCTTCACCGAGTAGGCGAGCACGGCAAACAGGCTGATCGCCAGGATCAGGTCGCTGAGCCAGCCCCCCACGACCAGCAGGTAGGCCACGAAAGGGACCGGCAGCAGGATGGCCGTCCAGAGCGTGACCCGGTGGTGCTCAGGCGGTAACAGGGCGCCCTCCACACCACCCTTGCGCGGGTTGCGGAGATCGGACTCATAGTCGAAGACGTCATTGACCCCGTACATCGCCAGGTTGTACGGCACGAGGAAGAAGATCGTGCCGACGATGAGCGTCGCGTCGATCCGGCCGGTCGCGACCAAGTAGGCGGCCGCGAACGGGAAGGCCGTATTCACCCAGCTCAGCGGACGACTGGTGAGGAAGAGATCGCGGATCACGAGGGTCGGTCCCTGTCATTTCTCCGGAGTTCTGAGTCCACGGTCGGCGTGTCGCGGGCTCCGCCCGAGGTATTCGCGAGTTGCTCCGGAGAAAGAGCTGAGACAGCCGCAGACGTATCTGAGGCAGCGGTCGGGGTGAGCAGCGACCACAGGCATGGGAGCAGCACGGCGGCCGCGATCACGTAGCTGAAGTCCTCGATCGGGGCAACGCCGAGGAACGCGCCGCTGATCAGCTTCGCGTCATACGACACGATGTGCGTACCGACGAGGACGTTGTCGAAGACCACCGTGAGCACAAGCAGCGGGATGGCCGTGAGGGCGACGAGACGCCAGTTCGGCATCCGGCGGGCTAGCCAGCTCGCGAGGGCGACCAGCGCGACCGTGCCGAGGAAGGCGAGGTTGAGGAGCAGGTAGGTCATGGGGTGCCGGTTTCGAGACCCCGGCGGTGCCGGCGACTCAACCACCGCGAGAAGAGACCGAAGCAGTTCATCGTGAGGTAGCAGAGCAGGATGAGAAAGAAGAGCTCTTCGAGCGGGATCTCTGGGGCGAGCTGCACCCCGGTCAGCAGCGCGAGGTTGCCGCGGAAAAAGATACCGAGGCGCACGCCCGCAGCATCCCATCCCAGGAAGAAAGCGACACCGAGGATGAGCAGCACCGCCGCTCGCAGCGGAAAGCGCCAAAAGAAGAGCCGGAAGCGCAGGTCAAGCACGACCATCCCGAGCAGAGCGAACAGCAGCCCGCCGAGATAGAGCCAGTTCACCGCGCGGCCTGCAGTGGCTCAGGCAGCGGCCCGGCCGAGACGTCCCCGCGCAAACGCTTGATCACCAGCTCCGCACTGATCAAGCACATCGGCAGGCCGATGCCCGGGATCGTTGACGAGCCTGCATAGTACAAGCCGCGCACCTTCTTGCTGACGTTCCCCGATCGGAAGAAGGCGCTCTGTCGCAGAGTGTGGGCCGGGCCGAGGGCGCTGCCCTTCCAGGAGTTGAGCTCGTCGACGAAGTCCGCCGGCCCGACACTGCGGCGGAGCACAATGCGGTCGGCGAAATCCGGGATGCCAGCCCAGTCCGCGATCTGGCTGATCACCCGATCGGTGAGGGCTTCGATCGCGGTGTCCCCGCTTCCGTCGATACCGCCGTGCCCCAACCCCGGATCGGCGGGCAGCGGAACCAGCACGAACACGTTCTCCGTCCCGTCGGGCGCGACCTCCGGGTCGACGCCGCTCGGTTTGCAGACGTAGAGCGAGGGGATCTCGGGCACGCGCGTTGGCGATCCGAAGATGGCGTCGAAGTTGCCCTTCCAGTCCTTCGAGAAGAAGAGTGTGTGGTGCTCCAGCTCGGGCAGCTCGCCCGAGACGCCCAAGTACAGAAGCAGCGCGCTCGGGCCGGCGACCCGCGTATCCCAGTAACGCTGCGGGTAGGTGCGGTCGCCCGCGTCGGCGAGCAATACAGTCTCGGTGTGGTGCAGGTCGGCGGCCGAGACAACGAGGTCTGCCCGCAGGGTCTCGAGCTCACCCTGCTCGTCCTCGAGGTCTACGCCGATCGCCGCGCCATTCTCGACCAGGATGCGCCGCACGGTCACTCCTGTGCGAATCTCGACTCCCTCGACGACAGCCAGGCGGGCGATCGCGGCGATCACCTGCGTGAGCCCACCCATCGGGTAGCGCACGCCGTCAGCGAGGTCGAGGTGACTCATCAGCGAGTACAGGCTCGGCGCGCGATCCGGCGAAGAGCCGAGGAAGACCGCCGGGTAGCCGAGGATCTGCCGCAGGCGACGGTCCTTCACCGTGCGGGCAGTCAGTCGTGACAGGGGGGTGAGCAACAGCGAACTCAAGCGCACTCCCTTGCGGATGACATCACGGGTGAAGACCGGTCCGAGCTTCTGGAACGTCGAGTACAGGAACTTCTGCACTGCGAGCTCGTAGACCTCGCGCGCGTTGTCGAGGTAGATCGCGAGCTTGCGGCCCGCCCCGCGCTGCACGCTCTCGAACAAGGCAATGTTTTCCCCGGCATTCGCGGCCACATCGATCGGGGCGGCGTAGCCCTCGCCGTAGACGCGGTACCCGGGGTCGAGTTGTACCAGCTCAAGCTGCTCATCGGCGGTCGTGCCGAGCAACTTGAAGAAGTGTTCGAACACCTCGGGCATCAAATACCAGGATGGCCCAGTGTCGAAGCGGAATCCGTCCCGTTCCCACGACCCGGCCCGGCCGCCGAGCTCAGGGTTCTTCTCGAGCAGCACGACGGCGTAGCCGTCCCGCGCCAGTAGGGCGGCAGTCGCCAACCCCGCGATACCGCCGCCGATCACGATCGCGCGTGTCATAACATCTCCTTCGTCCGGTCGCCTTTGGTGCGCCACGCGCTCGCCGCGATCCGAAGTTTCACCGGATCAGGCACCCGCACGCGGGTCGTCAGCAGGGCGGCCGCGGGCGTCGTCCGCAGCCGCCGCGAGAGTTCGGCGAACAGCCCATGCGCCGTGGCCACAGCCCGCCGCGAGCTCGTCGGCAGCAGCAGGACCGACCGTCCGGCCAGCTCGAGCTCGCCGTCAATGTCATCGAGCAATTCGTTCTTCTGCGTGTCCGCGAAGTCGGCCGCGTCGACCCCGGGGAAATAGGAGCGGCCCAGCGTCTCCACATCCGCCGCCAGGTCGCGCAGAAAGTTCACCTTCTGAAAGGCCGAGCCGAGCGCCCGCGCGCCCGTCTCGAGGGTGGCGAGTTCCGCATCCGTGTATGTGCGGGCGGTGTCGCGTACGAAAACCCGCAGGCACATCAGCCCAATCACCTCGGCCGAGCCGTAGATGTAGCGCTCGAAGCTGGCCTGGTCGTGCTCGGTGGCGGTGAGATCCGCGCGCATCGACTCGAAGAAGGGTTCGGTGAGCTCGGCACCGAAGCCGGCCGCGCGAGCGGTAGCCGCGAAGGCGTGCACCACGAGATTCGAGCTGTAGCCCTCGTCGATCGCGTGTTCGGTCTGCGCCTCGAGCTCGTCCAGCATGCGGGCGGCGATCAATGGGTCGAGTCCCGCCTCCGCTGCGCCCCCGTCGACGATTTCGTCCGCCACCCGCACGAGCGCGTAGATGTTCTCCACCAGCTGTCGGACCGCAGGCCCGAGCAGCCGTGCCGCCAGCCCGAACGAGGTCGAGTACCGGCGGATGACCAAGCTCGCGGTCTGCTCGGCCACGGAGTCGTACAGAGCGAGTCGGGGCCCACCATCGTCGACTTTTCGCGGGGCTGCCATTCTCGGGGCTGCCATTTTTGTGACTGGACGTTTCGGCACTAGTTCACACGCCGCGTCATTTGGCCCGCTCAAGCACGTCGTCCGCAACTGGATGCAGTTCAGCACGCAACGCGGCCGGCACGTGCGGCTCGAGGAGCCGGGTCATTGCGCGGTTGGCGTAGTAGCGCGCGAGACCTTCGGCGAACGCTTTGGCTCCGCAGTCGATGAGGTACCCCCGCAGGCGGGCGGCATCCTCATCGCCGAGCGCGGGATCGCCGAGCAGCGCCGAATGGTCGCTCCAGCCGTCGGCAGCGCTCGCGTAGGCGATGAGCACGGTGCGCTTGCCCTCCCGGAGGTCGCCGACCGTGGTCTTGCCGGTCTCGGCTTCCGTCCCAAAGACGCCGAGCAGGTCATCGACGAGCTGGTACGCAATCCCGATGTCGCGGCCGAACTCGCCCAGCGTCGCCACCGTCTCGTCGCTCGCCCCGGCCAAGATCGCGCCAGCCTGCAGCGGGCACTCGAACGAGTAGACGGCGGTCTTCAACCGCTCCATCGCCAGGATGTCGTCTACCGGCGGCACCGACGGCAGCCAGGAGAAGTCGACGTCGATCAGCTCGCCAGCCGCGCTCGCGAAGAGGGCGTCATCCATCACCTCGAGCAGCCGCTCGCGAGTGGCGTCGTCCACGCCGCTGCGGTCGATCAGGCGGTACGCATTGAAGAGGGCCAGGTCGCCCGCGATGACTGCGGCGCTGATGCCGCGGTGTTCGGCATCAGCCTCAGAAGCTCCGGCAGCGCGCGCGCGGTCACGATAGCTGCCCGAGATGTTGGGGGCGCCCCGACGAACGAAGTCGTTATCGATCACGTCGTCGTGCACGATCAGAGCCGTGTGAAGCAACTCGAACGCCGCGCCGACGTATGCCGCCGCCTGCACGTCCTCGCCGCCGAGCGCTTGATAGGCCGCGAACACCATCCGCGGACGGAACCTTTTGCCCCCGACCGTATTGAGTTCGAGTTGGGTCCACAACTCGACATATTCGCGCCCCAGGGGCTCTGCGCGCTTCTTGGCTAGGCTGAAGAAGCGCGCCAGCACGGCGTCGACCTGCGATTGCCGCTCCTCAGCTACTTTTCGCAGCCCCATAGCTTCCATCTAGGCAGACTAACCCGCCCATGTCGCAGTCCCCGGAAACGGTCACGGCTCTCAGCCAGGACCCGGATGCCGCGGAGCTCGTCGTGCTCGTCGACGAGTCGGGCGCCGCGATCGGTACCGCGGACAAGGCGACCGTACACACGCACGAAACCCCGCTACACCGCGCGTTCTCGTGCCACGTGTTCTCGACGGACGGCCGCGTGCTGCTTACCCGCCGCGCCCTCGGCAAGCTCACCTGGCCGGGCGTGTGGACGAACTCGTTCTGCGGGCATCCGGCCCCGGGCGAGGATCTGGATGCCGCGATCCACCGTCGGGCTGAGCGCGAACTCGGACTTTCCCTCGGCCCGCTCGAGCCGGTACTGCCGCGGTTCCGCTACCGGGCGGTGGACGCATCCGGCATCGTGGAGAACGAGCTGTGCCCGGTATTCCGCACCACAGTCGACATCGACCCGTGGCCGGCCACTGACGAGGTCGCCGAGTGGGCGTGGATCCGCCCCGATGACCTGCGCGAAGCCGTGGCAGCCGCACCCTTCGCTTTCAGCCCCTGGCTCGCCTTGCAGCTGGCCGAGTGGCCGGAGCTGGACGCGTGAAAGCTCTCGATCGCATCCGGCGCACAACGGAGACCGTGCAGGTGAGACTCGGCACCGCCGTCGCCGTGATGTACGTGGCGGCCGTCTCGCTGGTTGGGATCGAGGTGCTCGCGATCCTGCTGGAGTCGACTCTGCTTTTCGCGGTGCCGCTCGCCCCGGTGCTGGTCATCGTGCTCGGCACGATCGCGCTCCAGCGCCGGCGCGCGGTGCGGCGCTCCGCCGGACGCACGGTCGCGCCCGGGCATGTTGCGCAGGGGTCAAGGGTCCGCACCGGGACCCCCGGCAGGGCCCCGCGCAACCGGGCGGGCAGCGAACTGGTGTCGCGGCATCCGTAGGGTCAGTAACCAGCTTTGCTAGTTACCGCACACCGGTGACATTCAGGATGCCGCGGCCTGACACGCGGCGAGCATTCCTGATCGGCGCGCGCGAGCGGCGCGGCGTCCTGATCCGCGCGACTACGCCCCCGGCGACCCGGCATCGGTGACGGTGACATCGGTGCGGTGGAAGTTCTGGAACGATCGCGAGGCGGTCGGCCCGCGCTGACCCTGGTAGCGGTTGCCGTATGGACCCGAGCCGTATGGCGCGTCAACCGGCGAGCTGGTGCGGATGAAGCAAAGCTGGCCGATCTTCATCCCCGGCCAGAGCTTGATCGGCAGGGTGGCGACGTTGGAGAGCTCGAGCGTGACGTGGCCTGAAAAACCGGGGTCGACGAAACCGGCCGTGGAGTGCGTGAGCAGCCCGAGACGGCCAAGTGAACTCTTGCCCTCAAGGCGTGCGGCGATGTCGTCGGGCAGCGAGACCAGCTCGTAGGTCGAGCCGAGCACGAACTCCCCCGGGTGCAGGATGAACGGCTCGTCCTGCCTCGTCTCGATCAGGTGCGTGAGGTCGGGCTGCTCCTCGGCCGGATCGATGAAGGGGTACTTGTGGTTGTCGAACAGCCGGAAGAACCGATCGAGTCGCACGTCGATGCTCGACGGCTGGATCATCTCGCGATCCAGAGGGTCAAGTCCGATGCGGCCCGCGTCGAGTTCGGCCCGGATGTCGCGGTCGCTGAGAAGCATGGGAGTCAGGTTACTAGGGCAGTTAGTATGAACGAGGCCCTGATGTTCGGTGCCTTGTGCGGATGTAGTTCAATGGCAGAACTTCAGCTTCCCAAGCTGATAGTGCGGGTTCGATTCCCGTCATCCGCTCGCCGGGATCTCCTCCTGAGGAGTTGATCGTTTTCGCCGTGCTGCGCAGCTAGCTCGGGTTTGTCTCTCGGCGCCGTTTTTGTGCACTTCGGGCTGTCGTCATCGGCCCGCGGCTGTGCGTCGCACTTGTGCCAGGGGTCGTCAGCGCGGCGGAGTTGGTCTGGGGCGTCTTTGCCTTCGTACGGACCACGCCGGATCCACGCTCCCCGAGGCGCCTCCGGTTTGTCCTGGCCACTATCCGGCGCCCGGGGTCGGCG
>JAYWDH010000031.1:0-7177 GCA_043779945.1 Microbacteriaceae bacterium | reverse complement strand
CAGTCACGTGCTCGGATGCGTCCATCGCTGTGAAAGCGCTCGCAGCGATCTGCGACGGCACTCCGGTCTACACCGAGACTCAGTTCCCGATCGTCAATGCGACGTGGGACACCACAGCGATTGACAACACAGCGGGCACGCACACGCGGGGTGCGACGGCGACATCGGGGCACCTCTTCGCCGCGACGACGTCGAACACGGCCAGCCTGACCTATACGGTCCCGGCGAGCTTGGGGACCACCCAGTCCACTAACGCGGAGGCGGCCTGCTACGTGAGGCCGTCGACGGTGACCTACGACACGATTGTCTGGTCGATGCCGTCGCCGAATACGGGCACTGCTGCCACCTATCCGCAGGTTGGGATCCACCAGTACAAGAACGAGGCGACTGAGACGCTGGACGTCTCGGTCCCCACGACCTGTGGCACCCAGTATCAGGTCGATGTCTACCTGCAGACGAACGGCGAGGTCAACAACACTGCTGCGCTTGACGCGCTGTTTGCGAAAGGCCTCGCGGGTCCGAATGGCGCTCAGGACGGCAACTACCTCGCTGGTCAGGGCGGTAACCCGGGAGTCGCGGGACTCGGCCACGCGTGGAAGTTCGTCAAGAATGCCGACTGCGAGACGCCGCCGCCGACCGTGCAGGCTTGCACCACCTACGGTTCGGTCGTTTCTCATGACCTGACCGGCTGGAACACCACCGACACTCGTGCGACTGGCCACTACGCGGTCACCGCCGATGGCCTGCACATCTACACCGAGGGAGCGACGTCGACCGACAAGGTCGCCGCCTACTACTCGACAAGCTTCGCGTTGGCTAACGCTGGCACGAAGACGGTGGGTCTCTCGCTCGATTACACGCCAAACTTCGGCATCGCGCCCGGACTTCAGCAGGTCGTCGACTTCAATAACGACGGAACGCCTGACGGCATCCTCGTGGGCGAGACGGTCTATGGCGGCACCGACTGGTGGCTGAACAACTCGGGCACGCTGCCCGGTTCCCCGACGCTCCCGGCCGCAATGACGACTGGTGGCTCGGGCTCTGCTCGCCACGGCACTCTGAATGAATGGCTCGCGCTGTACCCGGCCGCCCATGTGCGGGCTGTTGGATTCTCGCTTGGGTCTGGCGTCTACGGAGACGGTATCGTGAAGCGGATCACCCTCGGGTGCGTCAACTACACCTTCACCCCTGCGGTGGCTCAGGACCTTACTCCGGTGTCGGCGGGCGATCCGACGAACACGAATCAGACCTGCTCGGTGTCCGGGCTGGTGGCTGGTGTGATCAAGGTGGTCATTACGCCGCACGTCGACTACGTGATTACTTACGACGCTGAAGGGGGCGTTAACTTCAACCCGACGACGGGTGAGACCGGGCCACTGGCTCCAGGGGATTACACGGTGGCGGTGACGGCGGCCGAAGGTTACGAACTGACGTCGAAGGCAAGTTACTCGCTGACGATCTCTTCGTACGACGGTGACTGCGGGCAGCTGGTTGATCACCCGATCGTCACACCGATTGTCACTTCCTCGCAGCTCGGCTGTACCACGGGCGGCAGCTACACGCTGTCGAACGACCTGAGTGCGCCCGACGGCGTGATCTGGACGGTTGATGGATCGCCGGTGTCGGCTGGTACCTATCAGGTGACTTCGGCCGGTACCGTGAATGTCCACGCGGCTCCGAACGGGCCGAGCTACGGATTCGGTGAGGGGCAGCAGCAGGACTTCACGTTGACGTTCGCGAGGGCGGCTAGCTGCGACCTCAACACGCTCGCTCTGCACGACGGCACCCTGGCATCGACGGGTACCAATCCCACTGGATTGCTTGTCCTTGCCGGATTCCTGGCCCTGTTCGGCTTGGCGCTGATGCGCAGGGCTCGCCGGCTGAGCTGAGCGACCCGCCCCTGACCCGAGCGACCTCACGGCCTGAGATACGGACGCGTGAGGTTGCTCGGGGTTCCCGGTCGGTGCGCGGCGCAGCGGGAATACGTGCGTACGATAGGTCGCACCCCCAGGCAACCCGAGAAGGCTGACCGGTGACCGAAGTCACGCATATCCGCGAACGCCGCGAGCGGATGCGCGCGCCGCGAGTCGCTCGACACCGGAGCGACGCTCCGCGGGCCAACTTCGGAAGCAGCTTCACCGCCCTCGGCGAGTTGGCGTACGAGGGTGCGCAGGTTTCGGCTGCGGTGACCGACCTCGACTCCGGGGCCACACTGCTCGGCATTGATGACCGGATCGTGCTGCCCACGGCGAGCATCGGCAAAATCCTGCTGCTCGTCGAGGTGTCGGCGCGGCTGACCGAGCGGGACTTCTCGGGCTACGGCATCCTCGATAAGACGCCGAAGGATGCCGTGGGCGACTCCGGCATCTGGCAGCACCTGCAGGTACCGTCTCTGCCGGTCGCTGACCTCGCGACTCTCGTCGGAGCCTCGAGTGACAACCTGGCCACCAATGTGCTGCTGCGCCAGGTCGGACTCCAGGCCGTGCGCGATCGCACCGAGTCGCTCGGGCTGATGCGCACGGCCTTGCTCGATTTGGTGCGCGACAGCCGCGGACCGGACGATGCCCCGCAGCTGTCGGTGGGATCCACCGCCGAGTTGAGCTGGCTGTTCGCGGCTCTTGCGCGAGGCGAGATCGTCGACAGCCTCACTAGCAGCCGTGTGCTTGGTTGGCTCTCGTTGAACGCGGACCTGTCGATGGTGGCCAGTGCGTT
The DNA here is from genome assembly GCA_043779945.1 of Microbacteriaceae bacterium. Taxonomy (GTDB): domain Bacteria; phylum Actinomycetota; class Actinomycetes; order Actinomycetales; family Microbacteriaceae; genus Lysinimonas. Next base: position 4,465 of record JAYWDH010000031.1, on the reverse strand, counting down.
CGGCCTCGATCCGCTCTCGCATCGCGGCGTCGATCACGGGATGCTGCTGGTCAACAAGACCGGGAACGAGGCCGGCGTGCGGTCCGAGGCCGGCGTCGTCCGGGGCCCGCGGACGGCCGTTTCCTACGCCGTGTCTGTGCAGTTCCGGGATGACGGGATCGCGGCTCGGCTCCGCGTGCTTGACGCCATGCGTACCGTCGGTTTCGACGTGCTCGAGTACGTGCACTGATCTCTGCGCCTGACTCTCCCACTGACGCCTGCGCACGACCAGCAGCAGGTTTTTGCAACTTAATCCTGTCCCCCTCTTGTCCCCCCAAGGGGGGACCTGCTATCTTGGCGGCTATCGCGTGAGCGTCGTGTCCCCCGCACGGCGCCATCCCCCTCAGCCGCGAGAGAATACGGTGCCCCCACCCGAGCTCTTTCTTACCGCCCTCGCCCCATGGGCATTGCGAATCAACAGGTCCGCGCGCTCAACCTCCCCCATCTCTGCACTTGGCTATCTGATGCTGGTCTCCGGACTGGCACTTCTCGCGGTGCGCTTCGTGCGCCGCCGCGACGAGCACAGCTAGCCGCAAGACGGCGTCATCCCGCCCCCGTGTGCTGAGACACGAGGGGCGGGGTGGCGTCCACGACCGCCCGACCCCCGGGTGGGAATGCGATCGAAACTCAGTGCCCCGCCCTAACCCGCTTTGCGGGCGGGGCATTGCGTGCAGTGGGCGATCGCGCCGCTAGGCAGTCGCGTCGTCAGCGCGGATGTCAGCTGGCGACTGCTCGACTTGGAGGCCGTAGATCGCCTCGAGGGCGGCCTCGAACTCGGCCGTGCGGCCCTCGGATGCCAACTCGCGTGCGCGGACTGACGGCCCGTGCACCAGCACACCGGCCAAGTGGCGCAGGGCCTCCTCGGTGCGGAGGGTCGCCTGCTGGTTGGTGCTGATGCTGCTGTCTCCACGTGCGCGCACACGGACGAGCTCCGCCTCGAGAGCGGCGAAGACGTGCCCGCGGAACGCGACGATGCCGGGAGCCGCGTCCACCTCCGCTTCGAACTCGGCGGCCGCCGAGGCGACGAGCTCCTGTGCGCCGGCGCCGAGCTCCGAGAGCGGAGCGTGCAGCGCGAGCAGTTCCAGGTCGAGCAGCTCGACTCCCGGTAGCTCCGCGACCGCCGGTGCCACGTTGCGCGGGAGGCCCAGGTCGATGATGAGGCGGCGAGGGGTGGCGTGAAGTGCGACGTTGGCCCCGGCATCCGGGATGTCGGCTACGGTGACGGTGTACTTCGTGGTGCAGGTGAGTACGATGCTCGCGCCTGCGATGGCGGCGGGCAGTTCGTGTTCGGCGTGCACTCCATAGCGGGCGGCGAAAGTGTCGGCCCGGCCGGTGGCGGAAAAGACGCGGATATCGACCGCCCCCCGAGCGCGCAGCGCGGCGATGGCGGTGGCTGCGTAGCGGCCCGTGCCCACCACCAGCACGCTCATCGTGCTCCAGTCGGACACTCGGGACGACGCGAGGTCGAGCGCGAGTCGTACGAGCGAACGACCGGCGCCGCCGAGGTCGGTGGCCTGCCGCACCTCGCGTGAGGTACGCGCGGCGCGCTGGAAGACGCGCTCCAGGGAACTGCTCGTGGTGTGCTCGTCGCGGGCGGTGGTGAGGGCGCGTTGAACTTGGCCGCTGATCTCGTCCTCGCCGATGACGACCGACTCGAGGCCGGAGCTCACCGCGAAGAGGTGGCGGATGGCGGCCTCGCCGTGCAGGAGCTTGGCGGATCCACGGAGCGTGGCGGCATCCTCACCGACTGATCCGGCCAGGGTGCTGAAAACAAGGTCGGCAGCGGCCTCTGGGCGGCTTGAGAGCGCCTCATCTACGTCGAGGTAGGCCTCGAAACGGTTGCAGGTGGCGAGCACCACGGCTCCCCGCACGGCGTCGCTGGCCGCCACGAGGTCGGCCGCGGTCGACGAAACCTCGCGGGACACGCGATCGAGAAGGACGAAGTCAGCGGTGCGGTGACTCGCCGTAACGCACAAGAGCACAGTTCATCGTACGCACCGATCAGCCGTGAATGTGTGGGGACGCTGGATGAGGTTCGGGTGAATGGGGCTCGCGCGCATAGCCTGGAGGTGTGTCTGACCTCGATTCTCCTCTGAGCGCGACCCATCCCCTGATGGATGGCCGGACCGCCACCTCGCCTCTGGTGCGGGCGCTGCGCGGCGACAAGCCCGAGACTCGCCCCGTGTGGTTCATGCGCCAGGCCGGACGCTCGCTGCCCGAGTACCGCGCGCTCCGCGTCGGCACCGAGATGCTGGACGCCTGCCTGACCCCCGAGCTCGCGAGCGAGATCACGCTGCAACCGGTCCGCCGCCACCACGTCGACGCCGCGGTGTTCTTCAGCGACATCGTCGTCCCGGTCAAGCTGGCGGGGATCGACGTGCGAATCGTCGCGGGTCGCGGTCCCGTGCTGGATTCCCCGATCCGGAGCGCGTCGGACGTGCTGCGCCTTCCTCCGCTTGACCCGGCGGCGCTCGACCCAATTCGTGAAGCGGTCGCGCAGACGGTGGCCGAGCTCGGCAGCACGCCGCTGATCGCCTTCGGCGGCGCACCGTTCACGCTCGCCTCGTATCTGATTGAGGGCGGTCCGTCCAAGGATCAGCTTCGCGCGCGCACCATGATGTACGCCGACCCGCACAGCTGGGCGACGCTGCTCAACTGGTGCGCCGATGTGAGTGGGATGTTCATCCGAGCGCAGGTAGATGCTGGAGCCAGCGCCGCCCAGCTGTTCGACTCGTGGGTCGGCTCGCTGTCGCGGCGGGATTATCAGCGGCGGGTCGCCCCGCACTCCGAACGCGCGTTCAGCGCACTCCGCGGGACGATCGTGCCGCGCATCCATTTCGGCGTCAACAGCGCGGCCGTTCTCGACCTGATGGCGGGGATGAGCGACGCGGTGGGCGTCGATTGGCGGCTGCCGCTCGACGAGGCCAACGAGAAGCTCGGGGGCAAGTTCCCGCTGCAGGGGAACATTGACCCGGCGCTGCTTGCGGCGCCGTTGCCCACGCTCGAGGCGCATGTGCGCGACGTACTTGAGCGCGGTGCGAAGGCTCCGGCGCACGTCGTGAACCTCGGCCACGGCGTTCCGCCAGAGACCGATCCCGACGTGCTGACCCGGATCGTCGAACTCGTTCACGAGCACGGCTGATGGCCGCAGCGGGTGACGCCGAGCGCGTGCTCGTGGTCGGCGGCGGAATCGCCGGATTGGTCGCCGCCCGGCGGCTCGTGCTCGGTGGACGAGACGTCACGGTGCTCGAGTCCGCCGACCGTCTTGGAGGCCAGGTCGCGAGACATTCCGTCGGCGGCATCGATTTGGATGCCGGCGCCGAGTCATTCGCGACCCGCGGCGGTACCGTGGCCGATCTAGCCACCCGGATCGGCCTGGGCGGCGACATCGTCCGGCCCGCGGAACTCCCAGCTTGGCTCTACCGGGCCGACGGCACGGCCAAGCCGCTGCCCGCGACCAGTGTGCTCGGCATCCCGGGCGTCGCCTTCGCGCAGGATGTCATCGATGCGATCGGTCTGCGTGCCGCCGTGCGCGCGCAGCTGGATGTGCTGTTGCCCTCCCTTATCGGGTCGCGGTCCGCGACCATCGGCGAGCTGGTGCGTCGACGTATGGGATCGGCCGTCGTCGAGCAGCTGGTTGCTCCGGTGGTTCGCGGCGTGCACTCGATGAGTGCGGACGCACTTGCCCTGGATCGCGCGGTGCCCGGGCTGCGCGCAGCACTTCTGCGTGATGGCTCGCTCACCCACGCGGTGCGGCGGATGACGATGAACGCCGCCCCCGGCTCGCGGGTAGCCGGGATCCGTGGCGGAATCGTCCGCCTCGTCGACGAGCTGGAGGCCGACCTCGAACGCTTCGGGGTAGAGGTGCGACTCAACTCCCGGGTGAGCGAGCTGACGTCCGCGGGACTCACGGTAGGCCGTGACAGGCTGGCGGGTCAGGTACTGGTCGCGGCCCCCGGTGGGGGTGTCGAAGCTGATCCCGGCCGGCGGCTCACGCTCGTCACGCTCGTCGTCGATCAGACCGAGCTGGATGCCGCCCCGCGTGGCACCGGCGTGCTTGTGGCAGAGGGGGCGCCGGGAGTCGAGGCGCGGGCGCTGACGCATCTCACGGTGAAGTGGCCGTGGCTAGCGGAGCGGGCCGGCGGGTTGCACGCATTGCGGCTGTCATACGACGGTGCGCCGCAGGACGCCGCGCTCCGGGCGCCGCGCGACGCGGCGGCCCTGCTCGGAATGCCGATCGGGAGGGTGGTGGACACTGCGTCCGTCACCTGGGAACGGGCTGCACCGCGCAGACATTCCGTTGACGGAATACGCTACGTAGGGGAAGCTGGTGCCGGTACCGGACTGGCGGCCGTGATCGGTCAAGCCGAGGCGGAGGCCGACGAACTCCTCCGCGGTAGCGCGGAGCACGAGGGCTAGGCTGGCC
>JAYWDH010000030.1:0-7195 GCA_043779945.1 Microbacteriaceae bacterium | reverse complement strand
CGGGGAGCAACGGATGGTTGAGCCGGTAGCCCTCGCGGATCACCTTGGTCAACCCGCCGGCGGGGAACGGGCAGAAGCCGTAGCTGAAGTGGTGGACTCCGCGGTCCGCGGTCTTGTCGGGGAAGGTGGAGGCGCGCAGCAGGCTCAGGCTCAGCAGCCCGTTCTTCGCGCGGTGGCCGAACTTGGCGTCGTTGAGCACTGCGAAGCCGCCGCTGGCGTCTTCGGTGGCGATCCACTTGTGCGCACAGATCTCGAACTGGGCAGTCTCGAGCGCGTTGTTCTCGGTCATCGGGCGGTTGATGTGTCCGAACTGGATCTCGCAGCTGGCCGTGTCGCCGTGGTGAGTCGGCCGGAACTCGGCGCGCAGCATCCGGTGCTTCTCGTGCCAGTCGACCGTGGTGTCGAAGCGCACAGTATCGCTGCCAGCCTCGAGGATCACGAGTTGCTCGATGGTGAACTTGCGTTCGCGGTAGACCTGGCGTCGCACGACCGTTGGCCCGTCGATCGAGGTCTCGACCAGCGAGGGGTACAGGGTGCGCGGCGTTCGGCTTGGCTGCTTCGGGTCGATATCCCACGCGTCCCACGGCCACTGATACGGGTCGCGGTGCAGCACGAGCCGGTTCAGGCCGCTGTCCGAGTGCTCGTCGCCCTCGCTGTCGAGGCATGAGACGATTTCGCCGGACGACCCGAACCGCAGCGTGAGCAGCCCGTTCGTTACCGTGTCGCCGTCGAAGGCGAGATCGGGTGCGGCGCCGGCCGGCTCGAGCACGGCGCGGGCATACGGCTCGGCGTCGGCGCGGTACCAGCGCTCGCCGAGGCGCAGGTACTCGTGGCGCGGAACCGGGCTGAGGTTCAGCGCGCCTGGCGCCTCGCCGCCGTGTGCTGCGCCGCCGCCAGCCCTCGGCAACTGCTTCAGCAGCTCATCGACGTATCCGTCGGCCGCCTCTTCGATGCGCTGGAAGCTCTCGAGCGCCTCGCGCACGACTCGGGTGATCGCCGATCCGGGCAGGATGTCGTGGAAGTGGTTGAGCAGCAGGTCCCGCCAATGCTGCTCCAGTCGCGCCCGGCTGTCGTCACCGAGCAACGCGGCGAGGGCCTCGGCGTTGTGAAGCTTCCGCTCGGCGACCCGGTTGTGCTTCTTGATACTCGCCTGCGTTGTGTATGTACCCTGATGCGCCTCGAGATAGAGCTCGCCGGTGTGTGCGTGTTCGATCTGCTGCTGTTCCAGCCGCTCGAAGAACGCGGCGGCCGGCGAGTATTCGACGCGGGGGAGCCCGCGAAGGTTGTGCTCGCGCCGAGTCAGCTCCAAGTGGATCTCGCCGGGACCGCCGCCGCCGTCGCCAGACCCGAAGACCAGAAGCGCGCGCTCGAGCGCCTTCTCGGGGTAGTGCCGGATGCCCTTCAGCAGCCCGTCCGCCGCGCCGCGACTGTTGTAGTCACCCTCGGGGGGCATGTGCACGAGAACACTGGACCCGTCGATGCCCTGCCAGGTGAAGCTGCGGTACGGAAAGACGTTGACCTTGTTCCAGGCGAGCTTGACGGTCATGAACCAGTCCATCCCGCTCTTCGACAGGATCTGCGGCAGGTTGCCGCTGTAGCCGAAGGTGTCGGGTAGCCAGCAGAGTCGCAGCTGTTCGGGCGTTCTGGCGAACTCCTCGCGCAGGAAGCGGCGGCCCACCAGCGCCTGCCGCACAAGAGATTCCCCTCCCGGCATATTCGTGTCGGTCTCCACCCAGAAGGAGCCTTGCAACTCGATGCGGCCCTCGGCGACCGCGATCTTCAGCCGTTCGAAGAGGGCCGGATGCTGCTGCTTCATCCAGAGCAGCTGTTGCGGCTGACTCGTCCCGTAGACGTAACCCTGGTGCTCGGCGGTCGCGTTGAGCGCCCGCGTGTATGTGCGCGCGGCCTTGCGGCGTGTCTCGCGCAACGGCCAGAGCCACGCCATGTCCAGGTGACCGTGGCCGATCGCGCTGTAGACGAAGTCGCTGGCGGATGGGGCGGCAAGCGGGCCGGCGAGCGCAGCGCGTGCCCCCCGGACGTCGCCACCCGTGAACCGTTTCCACGCCGAGCGGAGGGCACCGCGCAGCTCAGCGGCGAGCGTCGCGTCCTCGGTCGCTCCGGCCAGCACCACCAGCGCCAGGTAGTCGTAGTAGAGGGCGAAACGTTCGTCGTCACGGGTCGCGATGTGGGCGCCGCGGAATCGGCCCTTGCCCACTTGGTAGAGCAGAAATCCGTTGTAGGTCACGTCGGCGAAGAACTCGACTTGAGCTGACGAGATGTCGACGTTGCGCACAACTCGGCTGCGACCGCCGCTGTGCGGGAGGTCCGCCTGCTGCCACACCGTGCTGACCGAATCCAGGATCTCGCCGCTGGGGGAGTAAACGAGACCTTCGCCCCCGATGCCTAACAGGACGACCGGGTTGTGCACGCTGGCAGGCACTTCGCCCCGGATACGCAGCCAGGCGCAATCGAAGACGCCACCCCATGCGGCGCCGGCCCGGATCGGAGTGAAGCCCGCGGCATCGATCTGCTCGAACGGGATCGGCTCGGGCGAGCGCAGCACCTCCGCGTCGAGTCGCGCGACCCGGGTGTAGATCTGGCGCCGCAGCCGCCGCAGCCGGCGATATTCGAGCGGCTGCTCGGTGGCGATGCCGAAGAGCCAACTCGCGAAACCGCTCACTCCCGACTCCTCGTTTCTGAACGGCTGCATCGCCCGCTTACCGGGCGAGCCTAGCCCCGTGGACTAGCGTCGAAACGTGCGGCGCGTTCTCCTCTTCACCAAGACCACCGGATTCCGGCACGAGTCGATCCCGGCCGGCATCGCCGCGATCCATGACCTCGTCGCCGGGCTCGACCTGCTCGCCGACCGCACCGAGGACGCCGCCGCCTTCGCCGCGGCGAACCTCGAGCGCTACGCCGCGGTGGTCTGGCTTGACGTCTCGGGCGATGTGCTGGATTCCTCGCAGCGCGCCGACTTCGCCGGGTATCTGCGCGGCGGCGGCGGCTTCGCCGCCATCCACAGCTCGACCGACGCCGAAAGGAGCTGGCCCGAGTACGAGCAGATCGTCGGAGCGCGGTTCCTCTCGCATCCGGGGGGCTCCCTGCAGTTCCAGGAGGCGGAGCTGAGCGTGGTCGACGCGAGTCATCCTTCGACGGCGAGCCTGCCCGATCCGTGGCGGTGGACCGACGAGTGGTACGCCTTCACCTCGAACCCGAGCGACCGGGTCTCCGTGTTGATCACTGTGGACGAGTCGAGCTACGACACCGAGGGCGTCCCGATGGGGGCGCCGCATCCGATCAGCTGGCACAGCAGCTTCGGTGCGGGCCGGGTCTGGTACACCGCGCTCGGGCACCGCGATGAGATGTTCGCCGACCAAGCGTTCCGCGCGCACCTGTCGGGCGGGATCACCTCTGTGCTGCGCGCCGAGGCCTGACCCGTCGTCTCTGTCTGTCGTCTCCGCCCGTCGTCTCGGTCTGTCGTCTCAGTCTGTCGCGCCCAGCCGATGACCGGCCCGCCGCGCTAGGGTCGCGTCATGGCGCGTATTTATGAAGACATCACTCAGATCTACGGTGGAACGCCGCTCGTTCGGCTCAACGCGGTGACGGACGGCGCGGCGGCGACCGTCTTGGCCAAGCTCGAGTTCTTCAACCCCTCCTCGAGCGTGAAAGACCGGCTCGGCATCGCGATCGTGGATGCCGCCGAGAAGTCCGGCGAGTTGAAGCCCGGCGGCACGATCGTCGAGGCCACCAGCGGCAACACCGGCATCGCGTTGGCGATGGTCGGGGCGGCGCGCGGCTACAAGGTTGTGCTGACGATGCCCGAGACGATGAGTATGGAGCGCCGGCAATTACTCCGTGCATACGGAGCCGAAGTGGTGCTCACGCCGGGCTCGGGCGGAATCCGTGCCTCAGTGGAGAAAGCGGAGGAACTCGCGGCAGCCCTCCCCGGAGCCATGCTCGCGCGCCAGTTCGAGAACGCGGCGAATCCGGCGATTCACTTCGCGACCACCGGCCCCGAGATCTGGGCGGACACCGACGGCGCCGTGGACATTTTTGTGGCCGGGGTCGGTACCGGCGGCACGGTCAGCGGCACCGGCGACTACCTCAAGCAGCAGAAGCCAAGCGTGCAGGTCGTGGCGGTCGAGCCCCTCGAGTCGCCGCTGCTCAACGGCGGAGTCGCGGGCCCGCACAAGATCCAGGGGATCGGGGCGAATTTCATCCCCGCGATCCTCGACCGGGAGATCTACGACGAGGTCATCGACGTCGACATCGCCCAGTCGGTTGCGATGGCCCGTCGGCTCGGCGTGGAGGAGGGCATCCTCGGCGGCATCTCATCCGGCGCGTCGGTCGAGGCCGCCGTGCAACTGGCCAAGCGCCCCGAGAACGCCGGCAAGACGATCGTCGTCATCATTGCGAGCTTCGGCGAGCGATACCTGTCGACTGTCCTCTACGAAGATCTCGTCGGCTGACCGTGTTCGCGCGAGTCCGTGAGGACCTCGCGACCGCGATGCGACGGGACCCGGCCGCGCGGTCGCGGTTCGAGGTGTTTCTCACGTATCCAGGTGTGCACGCCGTCTGGTACCACCGTGTCGCCCAGCTCTGGTGGAACGCGGGGGCGCGATTGCCAGCCAGGATGCTGTCGAATCTGGCTCGGCGACGGACCGGGGTTGAGATCCATCCCGGCGCGACCCTCGGGCGGCGGGTCTTCATCGATCACGGCATGGGCGTGGTGATCGGCGAGACAGCGATGGTCGGTGATGACGTGCTGATCTATCACGGGGTCACTCTCGGCGGGGTGAGCGAGATGCCTGGACGTCGCCACCCGATCATCGGCGACCGGGTCTCGATCGGCACGGGCGCCTCGGTGCTCGGTCCGGTCTCGATCGGCGCGGATTCGGTGATCGGTGCCGCGGCGGTTGTAGTCCGGGATGCTCCTCCCGACTCGATTCTGGTCGGTGCGCCAGCCAGGGCGCGCCCCCGGACCAGCGGAGTGGCGGGAGCCGCTGACGCGGGAATCGCTCCCGACGAGTGGTTCTTCCAGATCTAGCAGATCACCGACAGTTGGCCATTTCTTGATCTGCGATGGCTAGCCTGCCCCCATGACCGAGACGACCCACTTTCTCTTGATGCTCGCGGGCTCCCCGTGGGCGTACGTGGTGATGGCTGGCATCCTGATCATCGATGGATTCTTCCCCTTCGTCCCCGGGGAGACCGGGGTCGTGGCGCTGGCTGCGCTTGGCGCAGCGGGTCACGGGCCGCAGGTGTGGCTGGTGCTGGTCGTCGCGATCGTCTCGACCATGGTCGGCGACGCGATCGCCTTCCTCCTCGGTCGCACGATCGGCATCGACCGGTGGTCATGGATGCGGCGCCCCCGGGTCGCCCGCGCGTTCACATGGGCGGCGACGGGCCTGCTCAAGCGACCGACTGTCTTCATGATGATCGCCAAGTTCGTCCCGTTCGCGCGCGTCGCCGTGACGATGACCGCCGGAGCCGGACGCCTCCCCGTTCGGCGCTACCTGCCGATCTCCTTCGCCGCTTCGACGGTCTACACGAGCTATCACGTCGTGGTCGCGGTGATCGCGGGCACGACTCTCGCGGCGCACCCGCTGCTTGGCGCTGCCGTCGCTATCGTGGCGGTGATCCTGTTCGGTGTGCTCTTCGAGGTGATCGGGATGCGGCCCCGCCGCTCCGCCGCTACGAGAGGCAACCAGACCGAATAAAGCCGTTCGATCTTCGCCAGCCTGCACACTAGTTGAGCGCGGGAAGGTCTTTCTGGATGGTTCCTGTGCCGTAGAGATCGATCGCGAGCGCCTGTAGCGCGGCGAGCGCCACACGCTGGGGCAGTGGACCGTAGGAGATGCGGGCGACGCCCAGCTCTTCGTATTCGGCCGCGGTCAGCGCGCCGGGCAGTCCGATGACGCTGACCGTGTTGCGACCGAGTTCGGCAACGACCCGCTCGACCGAGTCCTTGTCGATGAGTCCCGGGATGAAGACGAGGGCGGCACCCTCGGCGAGGAAAGCCTTGCCACGCGCGATGGCGTCCGTGAGGCGGCCGTCGAGCGGGCCTTCTCCGCGGGCGATGGCATCCGTGCGGGCGTTGAGCTGAAAGGGAAGGCCTTCGGACTCCGCGGCGGCGATCATCGCGGCCACGCGGGCGACCGACTCGTTGAAGGGGTTGAGGCGGTCCTCGACGTTGGCGCCGACCGCGCCGATGCCGATCGCGCGGCGGATGGTCTCGCCGGGCTCGGCGTAGCCGTCATCCAGGTCGGCGGTGACCGGCAGCTCGGTGGCCTTCACGATGGTCTCGACGCCCGCGAGCGCGAGGTCGAGAGGCATGCTGCCGTCGGCGTAGCCGTACATCGCGGCAATGGCGTGCCCGGCGGTGCCGATGGCCTTCGTCTCGGGCAAATCGGCAACGACTTTGGTCGAGATGGCATCCCAGACGTTCACGACGCGGACGATCTCGGGGGCCTGGTAGAGGGAGCGAAGGATCTCGGCCTTGGCAATCGTGGTCTGTTCGGCAGTCATGTTGTGACGGTAGCGCGGCGAGGAGCGCTAACACTGTGAGCTACTTCAGAATGCGCCGCGCCACGTTCGTCGTCACCAGGTCCAGCAGTTCCTCGCCGCGTCCCGAAAGGATTGTTCGGATGCCGTAGAGCGTGAACCCCTTCGCCTGCTCGGCGCTGATGGCCGGTGGGATGGCGAGCTCCTGCCGCGCGGTGACGACGTCGACGAGCGCCGGCCCGTCGTGCGCGAAGGCGGCGTCGAGCGCCGGCCCGAGCTCGGACGGTTTCTCGACCCGCTGGCCGAACAACCCGATTGCCGCGGCAACCTCGGCGAAATCCGGGTTATGCAGCTCGGTGCCGAAGTTGACGATCCCGGCCGCCTTCATCTCGAGTTCGACGAAGTTCAGCGAGGAGTTGTTGAAGACCACGATCTTCACCGGAACCTTGTTCTGGATCAGCGTCAGCAGCTCGCCGAACAGCATGGCGAGTCCACCGTCGCCGGCCAGGGCGACCACCTGCCGCCCTGGCTCCGCGGTGGCGGCGCCGATGGCGTGGGGCAGGGCGCAGGCCATCGTCCCGTGATTGAACGAGCCGATCATTCGGCGCCCCTGGCCGAGCCGAAGGTAGCGAGCCGCCCACACCACCGGTGATCCGACGTCAACGGTGAACACCGCATCCTCGGCCGCGCG
>JAYWDH010000029.1:0-7306 GCA_043779945.1 Microbacteriaceae bacterium | reverse complement strand
GGTTACGCCTCGCGGGTGATCTCCACCGAGACGAAAAGGCTGCTCGCATACGGGCCCGCGTAGACGCCACGCAACGGAGCCACGTCGTTGTAGTCGCGACCACGTCCGACCGAGACGTGCCGGTCGCCGATGTCGATCAGGTTGGTGGGGTCGAATCCGCGCCACTCGCCGCAGAACCACTCGACCCACGCGTGGGACTCACCGACCACGGTCTCGCCGATCTCGGCATCCGGCTTCGGATGCAGGTACCCGCTGACGTAGCGGGCCGGAATGCCGACCGAGCGGAGGGCGCCGATGGCCAGGTGCGTGATGTCCTGGCAGACGCCCTTTTTCTTATCCCAGGCCTCGCGCGCGGTCGTGTAAACGCTCGTGGAACCGGGCATGTACTCGATGCGGTTGCCGATGTCGACGCAGATCGCCAGCGCCGTCTCGCAGGGCGACTCGGACTTGGCGATGGCGGCCCTGGCCAACTCGACCAGTTCGGCCGGTGGCTGCGTGCGGGAGGTCTGCCCGAGCTGCTCGACGTACTCTATGGACCGCTCGATCTCGTCGGCGACGGTCTCCCAGCCGAGCCGATGCTCCGGATGCTCGCGCGGCCGCACCTCGACGAGGCTGGTCGCCACCAGTGACAGTTCGCGATGCGGGGTGAGGACCTCGAAGCTCGAGACCCGCGTCCCCCAGTAGTCGGTATAGGAGTGGTGGCTGGAGATCGGCAGGATCTCGAGGTTGCTGTAAAGCACCAGCTGGCTGTCGGCGCTCATCGGCAGCATCCTCGCCTCGTTGTACGACGCTGTCACCTCGCCGTCGTAGTGGAAGCCAGTCGCATGGCGGGTCCGCAGCCGGTTCACGAGTTCTCCCCCATCCAGCTCGGCGCCGCATTGGTCGGGAAGTAGCGCTGGCGGATCGCCTCACTGGCGGCACTGGTGGCGAGCTGAACGTTGTCCATGTGGGTTGAAAGGTCCTCGATGATGTCGGCGATCGGGCGGTACTCGAGCTCGCTACGGATCTGCCCGAGCAGGCGCTGGGCCTGGTCGGTGACCCCACCCCGATCGGACCGCGGTCCGAGTTCGCGGAGGCACTGCTCGGCCCGCGTCACCGAGAACAGGATGCTGCGCGGGAACAGCCGATCGAGCAGCAGGAACTCGGCTGCATTCCGCGCGCTGGGCACCCCGCGGTAGGTGCGGAGGTAGGCCTCGTATGCCCCCACGGAGCGGAGGATGGTCGTCCACGACGGTCCGGATGCCTCGGTCAACGACCGGGTCGCGAGCAGCCGCGCCGTCATGTCTGCCCGCTCGATCGACCGGCCGAGGGTGAAGAAGCTGTACGCCTCGTCGCGGCTCGCCGAGCTCTCGATGATCCCCACGGCAAGCGCTGCCCGCTCGCGCACCCACGCAAAGAACTCGTGCACCTTGTCGGTGGCGACTTTGCGCGGCATCCGGGCCCTCGTGGTGTTGAGCACCTCCCACAGCTCGGTACTCACGACCTCGCGGGCACGGCGGGCGTTCTCGCGCGCGGCGGCCAGCGAGTACGCGATCGATGCCGGCTGGTTACGATCGACGGCGAGCAGGGCGAGCACATCGGCGCGGGACACCTCGTGGTCGTCCTCCACCTCGGTCCCCATCACGCTGAGCAGCGAGCGGCAGGCGAGGTTCTCCTCGATCCACGGGTCCTCGAGCAGCAGCTGCAGGTGCACGTCGAGGATGCGGGCGGTACCGTCGCTGCGCTCGATGTAGCGCCCGATCCAGAACAGGCTCTCGGCGATGCGGCTCAGCATGCCGCCGCAGTTTCTCCGGAGTTTCTTGTCACTTCTCCGGAGTTCGTCGCCAAATGCCCAGCAATCCAGGGGGTCCGGCCCAACATGCGCTCCGAGAACTCCGGAGAAACGACGCGGCACTGCTGTTGTTGCTGTTGTTGCTGCTGCTGGTCCCGTTGGGGGGCATCCTGTGGGTTCTGGTCGGGGCGGTGACCCTCGACGATGATCGGGATCGACGTCGTAATCGCGGCCTGGTCGGCGACGAGACCCTGGATGTTGCGGTCCGTGGTGTGCAACGGCTCGTGCCCGACGATCCAGGTGTCCTTCGAGCCGCCACCCTGCGAGCTGTTCACGACCAGCTGGCCCTCGGGAAGCGCGACGCGGGTCAGGCCTCCGGGGAGCACCCAGATATCCGTTCCGTCGTTGACGGCGAACGGTCGGAGGTCAGCGTGCCGCGGGCGCATGCCGTCTTCGACCAGCGTCGGGATCGTCGAGAGCTGCACAACGGGCTGCGCGATCCAGCCGCGCGGATCCTGGCGCAGGCGGGTGGCGAGCTCGTCGAGCTCCTGTCGCGTGGCGTCGGGCCCGACCACGAGACCCTTGCCGCCCGAGCCGTCGACCGGCTTGATGACGAGTTCATCGAGGCGATCCAGCACTTCCTCGAGTGCACCGGGCTCCTCGAGTCGCCAGGTGTCGACATTGGCGATGATCGGCTCCTCGGAGAGGTAGTAGCGGATCAGATCGGGTAGGTAGGTATAGACGAGCTTGTCGTCGGCGACGCCGTTGCCGATCGCGTTCGCGATCGTTACGTTGCCAAGTCGGGCCGCGAGCATGAGTCCGGGCGAGCCGAGCATCGAGTCGGCGCGAAACTGCAGCGGGTCGAGGAACTCGTCGTCGACACGGCGGTAAATCACGTCGACGCGGGTGGGGCCGGCGGTGGTGCGCATCCACACCTTACCGCCGCTGCAAAACAGGTCGCGCCCCTCGACGAGCTCGACGCCCATCAGGCGGGCGAGCAGGGTGTGCTCGAAGTACGCGGAGTTGTAGACGCCCGGCGTGAGCACGACGATCGTCGGGTCGTCGACGCCTTCTGGGGCGGATGCCCGCAGCGACTGCAGTAGCCGCTGCGGGTAGTCACCCACCGGTCGCACCCGCATCGACATGAACAGCTCGGGCAGCGTCTGCGCCATCACGCGGCGGTTGGAGATGACGTAACTCACGCCGGACGGCACACGCACGTTGTCTTCGAGCACCCGCCAGGTGCCCTTCTCATCGCGGATCAGGTCGATGCCCGAGACCTGGATGCGCACGCCATTCGCGCTGACGATGCCAGCGGCCTGGCGATGGAAGTGGCTCGACGAACTGATCAGCCGCGCCGGGATGACCCCGTCGAGCACGGCCTGCTGCTTGCCGTAGACGTCGGCGAGGAAGGCCTCGAGCGCGCGGACGCGCTGCTTCACCCCGGACTCGACAACCGTCCACTCGGACTGTTCGATCACCCGAGGCACCGCATCAAGAGGGAACGGACGTTCCTCGCCCGCGAAGTCGAAGGTGACACCCTGCGCGAGGTAGGAGCTGGCGAGTGCCTCGGTGCGGCCGCGCAGCTCGTCTTGCGTCATGCGGGCGAGCGCCGTATGGATCTCTTTGTAAGCTCCGCGGGCGCTGTCCGAGTCCGCGGCCGCGGTGTCGGAAAACATCTCATCCCAGGCGGGAGCCCCGCGTCGCTTGGTCACGACCGAGCCATATCCGTCGAACAGGTCGCCCATGATGTGAGCCTAGCCAGCAAGATGTTGCGCGCGTATTTCGGTGGGCTTCCTGCGCCGTGCTTCACTTGCACCATGTTCGACCGCACCGAGCTGCAGCCCGTCACCATCGGGACTTCGGGACTCGGCAAGCGTCCAGGCGCCGACGAAGCCCTCGCTGTGGCGCTCCTGGCGTCGCCGTTCCGGCAGCTCGATACCGGCAACAACTACGCGCTCGGCCGCTCGGAGCAACTGCTCGGCGAGGCCATCGCGGCGTCGGGTGGGCTGCCCGCAAACAAGGTGGTGTACTCGAAGGCCGACCAGGACCCCGAGACCGGTGTCTTCGACGGCGAGCGCCTGCTCCGCTCTTTCGACGAGACCACCGCGCGACTTGGACTCGAGACCCTGCCGATCTTCCATCTGCATGATCCATACACGTTGACCGTCTCCCGGGCGATGGCGCCCGGTGGCCCGGTGGAGGCGCTGATCCGACTACGCGAGCAGGGTCGAGTTGGGGCGATCGGCATCGCCGCCGGCCAGCACGCACTAGTTGAGGACTACATCCGCACCGACGTGTTCGACGTGGTCCTGAGCCACAACCGCTGGACCCTCGTGGATCGTACGGCCGAGACGATCCTGCGCCTCGCCACCGAGCGCAGCATGACAGTGTTCAACGCGGCGCCGTTCGGGGGCGGCATCCTGGCCGGATCGACCTTCCGCGGCGACACCTACGGCTATCAACCGGCCTCGGCCGAGTTTCTGGCGCACCTGGATGCCGTGCGCGCCCTCTGCGCCGACTGGGGAGTCAGCGTGGCGGGCGCGGCCCTGCAGTTCTCGATGCGGGAGCCGCGCATCCACTCGACCGTGGTGGGCATCTATTCGCAGCAGCGCCTCGATGAACTGCCCGGGTTGCTGGCGACCGAGATCCCTGACGGTTTCTGGGCGGCGCTCGACGAGTTCGGCGACGCGCCGCCTTCGCCGACGGACTAGCCCCGCGGTCGGTGGTGCCACGTAGTTTCGAGTCATCGAAGCACCGATGCCAAGGAGCACACCCGTGGTCGACTACCGTCTCGAACTCGTCATCATCCCAGTCACCGACGTCGACCGGGCGGTCGCCTTCTACGGCGAAACCCTGGGCTGGTCGATCGACTTCAACCAGGTCATCTCGCCGCAAATGAGATTCGTGCAGGTGACCCCGCCGGGCTCTGCGTGCTCGATCGCCTTCGGCGTGGGACTACTTCCCGAGGGCATCACGCCGTACCCGGGCCTGCAGGTGGTGACCATCGACGCGGATGCCGCCCACGGCGATCTGCTCGCGCGCGGAGTCGAGGTGAGTCCGGTCGACGACACCGCGTGGGGTCGCTTCGTGCGCTTCTCCGACCCGGACGGGAACCACTGGTCGGTGCAGCAGCTGCCCCAGCGCTCCTAGCGCCGCCCGATCGGGCGACCGGGCGACCGGGCGACCGGCGGATCGAACTCGGTCACCGAGCCGGTCTAACTCGCGAATGTCACTCCGCTGAGCTTCGCCGATTCGTCGAACAGGCGGGCCGCGTCGGCGGCATTGCGCGCGGCCTTGGGCTCCCGCGCCCGGTGCGACGCGCCGGTCAGGCCGAGGAAGCCGTCGGGTCCGTAGTAGCCAGCAGGCGCAGCATCCGGGCTGGTAGCGGCCTCAAGCGCGGGCAGGATTCCGGTATCGATCAGCTGCCAGAACGGGGTGCGGTGGTAAACGCGTGCCGGGCGCACGGTTTTGCCGCGACGTGGGCCGGAGGTCTGCAAGTTGGTGCGCGTGAATCCGGGATGCGCGGCGTCGCTCAGCAACCCCCACCCGTTCGCGTCGCTGCGCGCCTGCAGTTCGCGGGCGAAGGAGAGCATCGCGAGCTTGGAGAGCCCGTAGGACCGCACCGGTGAATACTTCACGCTCTGCAGGTCGTCCCAGTCGTAGCGGCCGAAGTAGGCCATGAAGCTGCTCAGCGAGGTGACCCGCGGTGCTTCGGCCGCGCGCAGCAGCGGCAGCAGGCGCCCGGTGAGCGCATAATGCCCGAGGTAGTTGCTCTCGAACTGCAGCTCGAAACCGTCGTCGGTGGTTTCGCGTTCGGGTGGCATCATGACGCCCGCGTTGTTGAGCAGGATGTCGACTGGCCGCCCCTCGCTGAGCCGCGCATCGCCGAACGCAGCCACGCTCGCGAGCGACGCGAGGTCGATCCGCTCGAGTCGGAGCCGGGCCGCCGGGTTCGCGGCCAACAGCAGGTTCCGGGCGGCTTCGCCCTTCTCGAGGTTGCGCACCGCCATCACGACCTCGGCCCCGGCGGCGGCGAGCCTGCCGCTCAGGCCGAAGCCGAGTCCGCTGTTCGCACCCGTGACGATCGCGAGCTTGCCGGTCAAGTCCGGAACGGTGACATCTTCGTTGGCCATCCTGCGAGAGTACGGAGATATCCGTACTCTCGCAGGCCTAGAACGGCTGATCCCCGTACTTTCAGCGGGACGGGGCGGCGACTACGCGCGAACGCGCGCCGGACCCTGGTAGACCGACGAGCCGTAGCCCACAATGCAGAAGCCGATAAACGAAAGCAGCCAGAGCAGGAAGAAGCTGAAGCCGCCGCCCTTGCCGAACGCAGCGCCGACCTTGACGGCGACGACGATGCTAAACACGAAGCTCACGATCGGGATCAAGGCCAGCAAAACCGTCGCCCCGTGGAATCCGGCGATCTTGACCAGTACGTAAAAATTGTAGATCGGGACGAGCGCCGACCAGCCGTTGTAGCCCGCCTTGGCGAAGACCGGGCGCAGCGCGATGATCGTAAAGAGGAGGTAGCCGATCAGGCCGCCGAATCCTCCGCCAGTGGAACTGCCGCTGCTGTCATACGAGGTGTCGGTCAGTGCGGTGATGACATGGAACACAGGAATCTCCCCCTGATCGGTGTACGGCCCGATCATCGGGCTGTACAGAGACTAGCGAGGTCGATTCACGTCGCGATGATGCGCCACGGCGACGTTTCTCGATGACGAGGTCCTCATCCAGGATTTCGCAGATGGCGCGGGGGCGGTCCTCGATGAATCCGAAGGCAGTGCGTATGCGCAGACTTCGGATCGCACGACTCCCAGACGACATGACAGGCTGGGCAGTGTGAGCAAAGAAGAACGCACATGGGCCGGCACGTATACCTTCACGGCACCGCGGATCGTCGAGGCGGCCAGCGTCGACGAGCTGCAGCGGCTCGTTGCCGACGCGGCCGGTGCGGGCGAGAAGGTGCGCGCGCTCGGCACGCGGCATTCCTTCAACGGAATCGCCGATACCACCGGCACGCTGGTGTCAATCCTCGCGCTCGACCCCGACCCGGTGATCGACGAAGCCGCAGGCACCGTCACGGTGGGGAGCGGCATCCGCTACGGCGCCCTCGCGAACTGGCTCGAGCAATACGGCTGGGCGCTTCACAACACGGGTTCGCTGCCGCACATCTCGGTCGGCGGCGCGACCGCGACTGGCACGCACGGCTCGGGCAACGCGCTCGGGGTGCTCTCAACCGCTGTGCGCGGACTCGAATACGTGGCACCCGACGGCTCGCTGGTCACCGTGCGACGAGGCGACCCGGATTTCGAGGGGATGGTCGTCAGCCTGGGCGCGTTCGGCATCGTCGTGCGAACCACGCTCGCGATCGAACCGAGCTTCAGGATGCGGCAGGACGCCTTCCACGGACTGCCGTGGGACGTCGTGCTCGGCGACCTCGAAGCGGTCACCGGCGCCGCGTACAGCGTGAGTCTGTTCACCGACTGGCTTGGCGACCTCCTGCAGCTCGCCGTGCGTAAGACCCGC
>JAYWDH010000028.1:0-18647 GCA_043779945.1 Microbacteriaceae bacterium | reverse complement strand
ATCGGCATCGCGATGCGGGTCCAATAGGTGACCTTGGTCCCGCCGAGGATGGCGTTGGCTTCGCCCCAGGTGGCCTTGAGGCCCTCCATGGCTGGCATGAAAGTGAGCACCATGAGCGGCACCTGGAAGTAGAGGTACGGGATCGCCAACCCGGGGATCTGGTAGAGCAGAGTGCCATTGGTGCCGAAGTGGTTGAGCGGATTTTCGGCCCACCCGGCCTGCACGAGGATCTTGGTCAGAAGACCCTGCGTCCCGATCAGGGCAATGAAGGCGAAGGCGAGCATCACGCCACCGAACTGCGCGAGCACGCTGCTGGCCGAGTCGACGACCGTGCGGAGCAGGCCATCCGGCTTGGTTCCCATCAGGGCGAAACAGATGACCGCACCGACGAGAGAGCCGATGATCGCAGTCACGGCGGAGACGCCGAACGAAGCCAGGAACTGGTTGAGGATCTGCGGGGAGGTCAGGGCCTTCAGGTTCGCGAAAGTGAACACCCCCGTGCTGTCGAAGAAGCCGCTTGCCACCGCGAGTACCGCCGGTACGGCGAGGAACAGTACGACATAGGCGAGGAAAGGAAGAAGGCCCAGCCACACCGCGCCACGGCGCCGGGACGGTGAGGTCCGGGCGCCGCGCGTGGTGGCGGCTGGCGCTGACAGTGCGGCGGCAGTCGTCATGGGTCGCGATCAGCCGATGGCTGCGGCCCACTTGGAGGAGAGGAGCGCGCCGGCCGTGGTGGCCTGGTCAGCGGTCAACTGCACGAAGTCCTTCGGCGCTTGACCGACCGCGGTCAGCGTCGCCTGATCGACCGTCTTGGCAGCGATCATTGCCTGGAGCGTCGCAGGGTACGAAGCAGACGCGAGGTACAAGTTCTGCACCCCGACGCCATAGATGTACTCCTCCCACAGGCGCGCTGCCGCAGGGTGTGGGGCGTCCACGTTGATGGCCTGGTTGTAGTACGAGCCGAGCGCGCTGCCCTTCAGGATGGCGGTCTTGTAGTCCGGGTTACCCGAGGCGCCGCCCGCGGCACCCCACGCGAGGTTGTTGAAGCTCCACTGGATGACGACGGGAGTCTCGCCCGAGGCGACCGTCGCCTGCGTGGGGGTGACTGCCAGGAAGTTGCCTGCTTTCTTTAGCTTGCTGAAGAAGTCGATGCCGGACTGGATGTTGTCTGCCGTGCCGCCGCTTTGCAGCGCGGCCAGGTAGACGGCCGACGCCGCCTCGTTAGCCTGCGTGGGGTCGCCCTTGATGGCCACCTTGCCCTGGAACTCCGAGCCAAGTAAATCGTTGATCGAGGTCGGCGCCTTCTTGATCACCTTCGAGTCGTAGCCGATGGACATCAGTCCGGTGTAGTCGTAGTACCAGGCGCCCTTACTGTCCTTGAAGGCGGCCGGGATGTCAGCCCAGTTCGCGACCTTGTATGGGGCAACCATGTCGAGGTTCTTCTGCAGCACGGCGGTGCCGATGTCGAAGACGTCGGGCGCGGTGTCCTGACCCTTCTGGGCCTTGGCGGCCGAAACTTCGTCGGCAGACGATCCGTCGGGGTTCGCGGAGTTGATCGTGATCTTCGGGTACTTCTTCTCAAAGGCCGCGATGATCTTGCCGTAGTTGGCCCACGAGGGCGGAAGGGTGATGACGTTGAGCGAGCCCTCGGCGTTGGCAGCTGCGACGAGTCCGTCGATGCCTCCGAACGCCTCCGCGGTGGTGGCTTTGGCCGCCTCGGCCTTGGTGATGGCGCTTGCCGAACTGCCGCCGCTACCGGCAGTGCCGGCGCAGGCGGTGAGCGCGAATGCCGCGACCGCGAGGACCGCGGTTCCGACCAGAAGACGCTTGTTCATGGAATGTGTTCCCTTCCCATGGCAACGCCCCCGGTCGTCCGCGCTGTGGGGCGGACTCTGGGATCCCAGGGGCGATCCAGCGCCCAGACTGTGCTCGTGGGGTTACACGATGGGCAAAGTCAGGTGAACGCTCGGGGCGGTTCAGGAGGCTGAGTGGTGTCAGAATGTGGCAAACGTCTTCTCGGCCAGGCCCAGCGAGATGGTCATTCCGACTCCGCTGGTGACGATGGCGGTCGTGACCCATGGAGCGGGTTCGGCGATGAGGAAGGGCTGCCGCGGGCTTGAGGCGTAGATACCCTGCCAACGCTCTATCACCTTGAGCTCGATGCCGAGAATCCCCGTGATGGCTTCGAGCAGCGTGTCAGTGGTGGATTCGGCGAGGAATGGATCCTGAGTCACCTCGTAACGGTGGGAGTCGCCAACAATGAGCGTGCCGTCCGGCAGTTGGGTGCACATCACGTTTGCGACGATGTCGAGGAGCTCCGGATGCTCGGCGGCCATCTCCGCGGTGAGGCCTGCTGCGGCATCCGTCTCGGCAAAGGCGGGGTAGCGGAGCATCGAGGTGCCCGTCAGCATGGCGGGCCCGAGAAGGAAACCCACAGGAGCCGCAACGCGCGCCATCTGCAGAGCGCAGCGTTCAACCTGGAACTCCTCGGCGAGGTCGGGGTACAGGAAGTCGAGGTCGTGCCCGACGCAGACGATCGTGCGCTCGGCCCGGAACCCCCCGCGGGTCGTGTGCACGACGCCATCCGCTGCGCCCAGAAAACTGGTGCGCCAGTAAAAACTCACCCCCGGCTGCTCTGCCAGCCAGGCCGCGAGCGCCCCGACCGCCGCGCGCGGGTCGACTCGCAGATCGTCGCGAAGCAGCGCTCCTCCGCGGATCGTCGGATCGGATGCCGCGCCCACCCGCTCTCGCACCTCGCGGTCCGACAGCAGCAGCACCTGCCCGCTCGCACGCGAGCCCGCGAGTTCCTCGAGCACCGCCGATTCGGCGGGAGTGCGGGCGATCGCCAGGGCACCGGACTCGGTCACAAAGAATCCTGCCAAGCGCCCGTATCGCAGCCACTTTTCACGTGCAGCAAGTGCCAACTCCAGCAGCTCGCCACTCTGCGCAGTCACGCAGGCGTGCCCGAAGTTGCGCACCGAAGCGCCGACGGCGCGCGCATCCCGATCGATGACCGTCACGGTGAGGCCGCGTTCGACGGCGGCGATGGCGTGCGAGAGACCGGCGATGCCGGCGCCCACGATCAGGATGTCGGAGCTGCGTACGGTGTTCATCGTGGGCACTCTCGCGCGCGAGGGCTGCTGTCGGCAAGCCGATCCGCGGCGCGTCGTCTGATGTTCACCGTCCCGTTGCCGGAGCCAGAGATGATCAACCGATGATCGACCTCGTTGCCCTCGACATGGCCGGAACCACCATCGATGATCGCGGTGCGGTGTATGTCGCCCTGCGCCGCTCGGTGGAGGAGACCGGTGCCAGCGTCGACCCGAAAGACCTGCAGCACTGGATGGGCACTGACAAGGTGGAGGCGATCGATGCTCTCATGCGGCTCGGCCATGTGCCAACCGACGAGAAGGCCGTACGCGCCGCTTTCGGGCGCTTCCGCGCGCTGCTTGACACCTTCTACCTGGAATCCCCACCGGTCGCCCTTCCTGGCGTCGAAGACGCCCTGGCGATTCTGCGGGACCGCGGGGTGAAGGTCGCGCTGACCACCGGCTTCGACGACGCCGTTGCCGGCGCGCTGCTCGAGTCGCTCGGCTGGAAGGTCGGGCCCGAGGAGTTGCTCGACGCGGTTGTCACCACCTCGCGTGTGCTCACCGGACGCCCAGCCCCGTACCTGATCCATCACGCCATGGAACTGACCGGTATCCACGACGTGCGCCGCGTGCTGGCGGCCGGCGACACGATCGTCGACCTGCAGGCCGCGTGCAACGCCGGGGTGATTGCGGTCGGCGTGACGACCGGGGCTCTGACCCGTGACGAGTTGGAGCGGCATCCGCACGATTACGTGCTCGATGGGGTCGTCCAGATCCCCGAGCTGGAGGAGGCGCGCGTCTGAGCGACGTCGGACCTTCTCGCTAGGGTCGTTTCGTGCCCGACACGATCTCGCCCGCGTCCGCACGGCGGATCGCGCTCGCCGCGCAGGGCTTCGGGCGGCCACGACCGGACAAGGTTGGCACTCGGCAGCTGAACCTCCTGATCGAGCGCCTCGGCCTGTTGCAGATCGACTCGGTCAACGTGTTCGAACGCAGCCACTACCTGCCGGTGTTCGCGCGGCTCGGCTCCTACGACAGGTCGCTGCTCGACCGGCTCACTTTCGCCCCGCGCGGCCCGTACACCGAGTACCTCGCGCACGTGGCGACCTTTATCCCGACCGTCGACTACCCGCTGTTCGGCTTCCGCCGCGCGCGGATGCGTGAGAAATACGGCCAGCACGAGTGGGTGCGTGGTAACCAGCCGATGCTTGACTGGCTGCGGAATGAGCTCGCCGAGAAGGGCCCACTACCGGCCAGCCGCTTCGAGCACGACGCGAATGTGCGCAAAGGCCCGTGGTGGGGTTGGAGCGACGTGAAGCCGGGCCTCGAGTTCCTGTTCGGTTGGGGCGACGTCGTCTCGGCCGGGCGCAGCAACTTCGAGCGGGTGTACGCGCTGCCGGAACAGATCCTCCCGACTGCCGTTCTGGAGACGCAGATCGAGCCGGACGACGCGATCCGTGAGCTAGTGCGTCGCGGCAGCTGCGCGCTTGGCATCGGGACCGTCAAGGACATCGCCGACTACTACCGTCTCGGCAATGCGGTCACCAAGACCGCGATCCAGGAGCTGGTGGATGCTGGAGAACTGCATCGCGTAACGGTACCGGGCTGGGGAACGCCCGCGTATCTGCACGCGGAGGCCCGCATCCCGCGCCGGATCGAGACCGCCGCACTCCTCTCACCGTTCGACCCCGTGGTGTGGGAGCGCACGCGAACGCTCACGATGTTCGGGTTCCACTACCGGATCGAGATCTATACGCCCGCCCCGAAGCGGCTCTTCGGCTACTACACGCTGCCGGTGTTGATCGACGAGGCGCTTGCCGGGCGGATCGATCTCAAGTCCGATCGGCAGAACGGTGTGCTGCGGGTGCAATCGGCGTGGCACGAGGCTGGCGCGCCGGGCGGCATGGGGGAACGACTCGTTCCGCTGCTGCGCGAGACGGCGGCCTGGCAAGGGCTGGGCGCGATCGAGGTGATGGATCGCGGCGATGCGGCCCGCACCCTCGCAGCGGCGCTGGCAGTTCCGCTGGTCGAGTAGCCACGCAGGGGCGTGTCGAGACCTGTTGTTCAACTGGTTTCGATACGCCCGATCCGCGGCCTACTCAACCAGCGAGAACGTCAGAACTTGGTCGCGTTCGACTGCAGGCGTGCGATGCGGTCGGGGATCGGCGGGTGCGTGCTGAACAGCCGGCTCATGATGCCGGGACGATTCGGGTCGGCGATCCAGAGGTGCGCCATCGAGCTGTTCGTCCGGGCAACCGGGCGGGCGTTGGTCTGCAGCTTCGCGAGCGCTGTCTCGAGCCCCTCGGGATCACGCGTGGTCATCGCGCTGGTGGCGTCGGCGAGGTATTCGCGCTGCCGCGAGATGGCGGCCTGCACGACGGCCGCGGTGAGCGGCGCGAGGATGGCGGCCACGAGTCCGATCACGATGACCACCAGAATGGCTGGCCCACCCATGTTGCTGTCTCGAGAGCGGCTGCCAAAGAAGATCATCCGGAACATGATGTCCGAGATCAGCCCGACCGCGACAACCAGACCGAACACGATCAGCGAGACGCGGATGTCGTAGTTCTTGACGTGCCCCATCTCGTGAGCCATCACGCCCTCGAGTTCGCGATCATCCATCAGGGCGAGCAGACCCGAGGTGGCACAGACGGCTGCGTGCTCCGGATCCCGGCCCGTGGCGAAGGCGTTCGGCGCCGGATCGTCGATGATGTAGACCTTCGGCATCGGCAAACCGTCGGTGATCGACAGGTTCTCGACGACGCGCCAAAGCCGCGGGTCGTCCGCTTTCTGGATCTGGCGCGCACCGCTGAGCGCGAGGGTCTCAGCCCCCGCCAGGAAGTACTGGAACGTGGCGTAGGCCGCCGCGATCACGAACACGACGATCGCGATCGCCCAGTTGTTCAAGATCAAAGCCGCGACAGCGCCGAGACCGCCGATGATCACCAGGAAGAGCACGATGATGATGACGGTGTTGCGCTTATTCGCGGCGATCGCGCTATACATGCGATGCCGTCCTCTGAGTCACGGAGTGGATTAGAACTGCACCTTCGGCGGCTCGGCGACCGCAGCAGCGTCGTCGACCTCGAAGAAGTCGCGCTCCTTGAATCCCAGGCCGCGCGCGAAAAGCGTGTTCGGGAAGGTCTTGATCTTGGTGTTGAGCTCGCGCACCCCGCCGTTGTAGAAGCGGCGCGCTGCCTGAATCTTGTCTTCGGTATCGACCAGCTCGGCCTGCAACTGGAGAAAGCCCTGGTTCGCCTGCAGCTGCGGGTAGGCCTCGGCAACGGCAAACAGGCTCTTCAGCGTGCCCTGCAGCTGGTTCTCAGCCGCCGATGCCTGGGCGGGTGTCGACGCGCTAATGGTCGCTGCGCGGGCCTGGGTGACGGCTTCGAATACCGAGGATTCGTGCGTGGCGTATCCCTTGACCGTGTTGATCAAGTTCGGGATCAGGTCGGCGCGACGCTTGAGCTGCACCGTGATGTCGCTCCAGGCCTCATCGACGCGCACGTTGAAGCGCACGAGTCCGTTGTAGGTAGTGAGCAGGTAGATCCCGATGATCACCACGAGGGCGACGATGACGATAATGGCGACGACTGGTCCGTTCATGCGGATGATTCTACGGTCACGCCGACTCCGGGACCTAAGCGGCTGCTCGGTGATCGCCGTGAAAGGCTGAGGCATGCTGTCGTGACATGCTGGGCCGGTGCCTCACCTATCCAGCGCCGCATCCGACTCTGCAGCAGCGGCCCTGGAACGCCTCACCGCCGTCGTCCCCGACTTCCCGGAATCGGGCATCGTGTTCCATGATCTGACTCCGGTGTTCGCGGATGCCGCGGCGCTCCGTGCCGTGATCGAGCAGCTCATCGCCCCGTTTGCCGGCACCTTCGACGTCGTCGCCGGAGTCGAGGCGCGCGGTTTTGTGCTCGCAGCCGCGGCCGCCGTGATTGCGAACACCGGCGTCGTGATGATCCGTAAGGCCGGCAAGTTGCCGCGCGCGACGGTGAGCCGCGAGTACGCGCTCGAGTACGGCACGGCCACCCTTGAGGTGCACACCGACGAGCTTCCAGCAGGCACGCGGGTGCTCTTGGTCGATGACGTGCTCGCCACCGGCGGCACGCTCGAGGCGTCCCTTTGGCTGCTCGCGGCCGCGGGACTTGTGGTGGCAGGCGTCTCGGTCGTGCTCGAACTCACGGCGCTGAACGGGCGGGCTCGAATCGGCGACGTGCCATACGCGCGCATCTCCCTGGTTGAGTAGCACCGGTGGCGCGTATCGAAATCGGGTGAACAACGGGGTCTCGATACGCCGCTTTGTGGCTACTCGACCAACTAGGGTCCGAGCACCCGGGTGAGGTAGGGGTTCGCGAAGAGGCGCTCGGGGTCCAAGCGGTCACGGGTGGCCAGGAAGTCGGAGAAGTGCTCGTAGCGCGGCGCGAGGCTCGCGGCATCCTGGAAATGAATCTTGCCCCAGTGCGGTCGACCGTCGACGTCGCGCATGATCGCCTCCACCCCGCGGAAGTAGGGAAGGTAGTCGTCGCTGACGTAGCGATGGACGGCGATGTAACTCGAGGAACGTCCTTGCGCAGTGGAGAGCCAGTTGTCGTCGGAGGCCGCGACGCGCACCTCGACGGGGAACGAAATCCGCCAGTCGTTCTTCTCGATGAGCGCCCGGATGGCGCGCACCGCTTCGGGAACCGCACGACGCGGCACCGCGTACTCCATTTCACGGAAGCGTACGTTGCGCGGCGCGGTGAACACCTCGTGTGAGCGATCGGTGTACTCGCGATTACCGTACACGCGGGTCGCGAGCCGGTTGAACTTCGGCGTGAGCGAGGGGGCGGCATGGCCGATACGGCACATCAGCGCGAGGGCGCCGTTCGACATCACTTGTTCCTCGATGAAGTTGCCGAGCAGGGAGATCGGATGCCGTGGCGCCTCCCCAGGAAGCCTCGTGTTGTTCTTCGTCATGACGCGATCGGTGTGGGGCCACCAGTAGAACTCGAAGTGGTCGGAGCCCTTGGCGCGCGCCGAGAAGTTGTCGAGCACCTCGTCGAAGCCCTCGGGATGCTCGACCGCGTGCAGCAGGAACGAGGGCACGCACTGGATCGTCAGCTCAACCACAATGCCGAGCGCACCGAGCCCGAGCCGGACCGCGGGCAAGAGTTCGGCGTTCCGCGCCCCGTCGACGTGCAGCACTCCGCCGTCGGCCGTGACAAGCACGGCGCCTGTGATCTGCGCCGCAAGTCCGCGGAAGTCGGCACCCGTTCCGTGAGTCCCGGTGGAGGTGGCGCCGGCCACGGTCTGCCGATCGATGTCGCCCATGTTCTCGAGAGCGAGGCCGAAGGGAGCGAGGAGCCCGGCCAGCTGATGCAGATGCGTTCCGGCGCCAACGGTCACGCGACGGAGCCGTTCGTCGACCGCCAGCAGCCCGCTGAGACCGGCGAGATCGACGAGAATGCCGTCGGTGGCCGCGATGGCGGTGAAGCTGTGACCGGCACCGACCGCCTTGACGGTCAGGCCACGCTCGCGGGCGGTGTGCACGACCGCGACCACCTGGTCGATCGTGGTGGGACGGGCGATCAACGCGGGGTGGGCGCGTTCGACGCGACCCCAGTTGATCCAGGCCCGCCCGGGCGCGAATAGCGGCACGGAAGCCCCCTTCGCGCGGGGTACTGTCCGAGGGGTCGTGGTCACAGGAAGGCTTTCCCCTCGCCTCGGTATGTGGGCAACTCACCCACCAGTTCGCCGTTGGAGACCAGGGCGAAGGCATTCACATGCTCGCTCAGTTCGCCGGCCTTGGTGTGGCGCAGCCACACCCGGTCACCAACGCGGAGTCGGCGGGCGGCGTCTCCGGTCACCGGTGTCTGCACCTCCCCGAATGCCTCGCGCGGCAGAGTCTTCAGGCCCTCGGGCCACACGAGCCGGGGCTGGCGATCGAACGCGGTCGGCCCGGAGGCGATCCATCCTCCTCCAAGCAGGGTCACCACATCAGGTGTTGGACGCCGCACGACACTCAGGCTGAACGCGGCGGCGGGCGCGGGGGTGAACGTCAGGTAGCCGTCGAAAAGATGCGGGCCGAACAGTCCGGAGCCGGCTGCGACCTCGGTGACCGAGGCGTCGGCGTGCGTGGTCTCGATCGAACCCGTGCCGCCGCCGTTGACGAACTCGAGTTCCGCCAGTTCGCGCACGGCCGCCACGGCGGCACCCCGACGCTCAGCCAGTTCGGCGGCGCTGGCGCGCTGCATCCGACGGATGATGGTGGCCCGGCCGGTGCCCTTGTTCGTGACGCCAGCGATCTGCGCCTCGTAGCCCATCATGCCGACCAGCCGGAAACCGGGGCGCTTGATGATCGCCGCCGCCAAGGTGCGGGCGGCATCGGCGGTGTGGATCGGCGAGCGACGCACACCGACGTGGCCGAGGATCGCCGACTGGTAGCTCGCATCTAACTCCAGCGCGAGCCGGATCGGCGCGGCCCGGCGGCTGGGCCGGAGCACAGAATCGATGAGGTCGAGTTGGGCGAGATCGTCGACCATGACGGTGACGCGGGAGCTAAGCCGGGCGTCCGCGGCGAGCCGGGCGATCGCGACCCGGTCCACGCTCGGGTAGCCGACCACCACGTCGTCGTAGCCGGTGTCGCCTTCGGCCAGCCAGAGCGCCTCCGGCAGTGTGTAGGCCAGGATGCCGCGGTACCCGGGCAGGGACAGCACGGCGTCGAGCACCCCGCGCACGCGCACCGACTTGCTAGCGACACGGATCGGCAAACCGTCAGCCCGGTCGAGCAGATCGAACGCATTTGCAGCGAGCGCTTCGACCGCCAGCACCCCGAAGGGCGTGTCGAGCTCGGCGGTCGCCGCCGTCAGTTTCGGCCAGTATGCGGCGGGATGCGCCCACGGCGCGCTGGTCGGGCGGGTGAGGGTGAGAGTGGCGGTGGTCATTCGTGTGTCACCGCACCGACTTGATCGGGAGGATCGCCAGAGCACCCAGCACTGTGGCGACCGCGGACAGGATGAAGAGACCGGCGAAGCCGCCAAGCGCGGCGACGACGAGCGCGCCGAGCAGTGGGGCCGCCGCCTGTGGGACCGCGCTCGCGATGTTCATGATGCCGAGGTCCTTGCCGCGATCGGCCGGATCGGGCAGCACCTGTGTTGCCAGCGCCTGGTCGACGGCGAGGAAGCAGCCGTAGCCCAGACCCAGGATCAAACCACCGGCCACCGCCGCGGGGAAGACCGGGAAGAGCGCAAGGATGAGCGCCGCAATGCCCTGCAGCACGGCGCTGACCACCACGAACGGTTTGCGGCGGCCGAGCCGGTCACTGAGTCGTCCGGCGACGAGGGAACTCGTCACGACTCCGACGAGGTACACCGCGACCAGGATCAGCAGCGAATCGTTGGCGTCGGACTGCGACATGTGCAGGCCGAACTCCAGGAAGTAAAGGAGCAATCCGGTACCGAGCGCATTGCCGATGTTCACGAGGATGCGGCTGAGCAGCGTCCACCCGAAGTCCGGGTGCTCGCGGGGTGAGATCCACATTCCGTGCAGGATGACGGCGAAGGTGAACGGGGGGCGTTCCGCGCGCGAGAGCTGCGCATCCGGAGCCCGCAGCAGGAACGGGAGCACGAGTAGCAGCAGCAGGATCGCGAGGGCGAGATAGCCGAACACCTGGTCGGTGATGACGATGGTCACCAGCACGATACCGAGAATGGTCCCGATCGCCTGGGGTGCGGAGATCCAGCTTGACGCGACGCCGCGCTGACGCACCGGTACCTGGTCGGAGATCGTCGCCGTCAGGGCCGACGTCAGTATGCAGAACCCGATGATGGCGAACGACCAGCAGATGCCGAGTCCGAGCAGCTCTGTCTGCAGGCCGAGCGCGACGAGCGCGGCCGCGAAGAGGATGGTGCCCCCGAGGATCCACGGGCGGCGGCGGCCGTAGCGCGAGGTGGTGCGGTCGCTGAGCGCGCCGGTCAGCGGGAAGGCGATGAGGGCGCACAGCCCCGCGATGCCCGAGATGACGCCGAACGCGACGACCGAGTCTTGCCAGTGTGTCGAGTGGATCTTGGCGGCCACCTGCACCGGCAGCACCTGCTGGAACGGGGCCAGCTGCGCCATCCAGATGCCGAGCCAGGCGGCGGCGAAAGCGGCGATCCATCCACCGCCGACGAGCATGGTCGGTTCGGCGAATGGGCTCGGGGTCTCGACGGGCTCGACCAGCGAGGCCTCGGTGCTCACGCTGGCACCTCAGCGTGCTCGTTAGCGAAACCGGCGATCGCCTCGGCAGCCAGCTCGATGGTTCGGGCGGCGGCATCGTCGTCGCGATCGGCCAACCAGGCGAGGGTCAGTCCGTCGGTGAAACTCACCAGCAGGCGGGACAGCTCGGGCATGGGCACTCTCCAGTCGGGGTGGTGGGTGGCGGTCACGGCGTCGATGAGTTCCCTCGCGAGCTGGTGGTAGCGCGCGTACTGCTCGGCGGGCAGGTCGTGGAGCGCTGGAGTGCGCAGCGCGTACTGGGTCAGTTCGAAGAGGGCCTGCTCGTGGCCGGGGTCGCGCTTCACGAAGTCGAGGTACGCGGTCAGGGCCAGGCGCGTCGCCTCCCGGATGCTGCCCGCCACCGCCAACAGATGCGGAAGCGCCGCGCTGCCCTCCTCGGACACCACCAGCTCCACGACGTCGCGGAGCAGCTCGTCGCGCGAGGAAACCGCGTAGTGGAAACTCGCGAGCGGCATCCTGGCCTCCGCGACGATGGCACGGGTGGTCGCGGCCGCGAGCCCGTCGCGCGCGATCACAACCAGCGCGGCCTGCGCGAGTGCGGCGCGACGGTCGGTCGCGGGAATGCGGGACATCGGGCCTCCTGCGCTCCTCCGCGTTGCTTCGCGATGGTCGTGCGAAGTGGGTCAACCGTCCCAGACAATCGACCCAGTTGGCAAGCGCGGTGCCCAGATCCGAACCACAGCTGAGTTTCGACATCTGAAAGCCCGAACCGCAATGAGGATTGCACACGCTCGGCTCCGGGGTGCGTCCTGCGCAGCCCGCGCCCGCGTGACAGGATCGCCGCATGCAGCGTGCCGCGACAGCCCAGCTCGACCTCCAAGCTTCGAGCCCGGCCACCCTCATCCTGTCGGTGTCGGTCGCCGACGAGACGGCCAGCGACAACCTCACCGTGACTCAGAAGGGAGCCTGGCTCGAGCCACGCGTCGTGCTCGACCAGCACGGCGCCCGACTGCACGTCGTCGACGTGGAAGCCGGGCCCATCGAGGTTCTCTACTCGGTCACGAAGTTCGGCGCGATGCCGGTGGTCGACCAGCCGGCGATTGATGAGATCCGCTATCTGCGTCCGAGCCGTTATTGCGAATCCGACACGCTCGGAGCTGTTGCGCGCGTCGAATTCCAGGGACTTGTCGGGCGCGAACTGCTCGCCGGTGTCAGCTCGTGGGTCGGCCAGAGCCTCGCATACGTGCGGGGGTCGAGCCAGCCGACTGACGGAGCGGTCGCCACGCTGCTCTCTCGACGCGGAGTCTGCCGCGACTACGCACACCTCGTGATCGCGTTCCTGCGCGCGCTCGATGTTCCCGCGCGGATGGTCGCGGTGTACGCGCCCGGCCTCGACCCGATGGACTTCCATGCTGTCGCCGAGGCGTATGTCGACGGCGACTGGTACGTCGTCGACGCCACAACGCTCGCGCCGCGCTCGACGCTCATGCGCATCGCAACCGGGCGGGATGCCTCCGATACCGCGTTCCTGTCGACGCGTCGAGGCGTCGTCACGCTCAACAATCTGGAGGTGTCTGCAGTATCGGACGTCCTTCCGAACGACGACATCTTCCAGTTGGTGCGGTTGGGATAGGCCTGACAGCCCGCCGAGCGCTCACCACGTGACGTACGGAGCGAGCGGCTGCCAGAGCAGATGCGCGAGCAGCGCTGCCGGGACCAGCCCGGTGATGGCAGCAACCGCCACCCGCGAACGGACCGGGAACAGCCACGGGACGAGGCCGACAGCAAGTCCGAACAGTGCCCCGAAGATGGGTACTAACAGGAACGACTTCCAGGCGGTGCCGACGTCGGCCACGCCGCAGCCATCGATGCCGCACAGATTGAATGCCGCAAAACTTGCAAGAGGGTAGCTCGCGATGAAAGCAATCGCGAGCGTCCAGATCAGGTGTAGCGCAACCACCGGCTCGATCTCAAGCCGGTGCGATGGACCACCGTCACCCGCCGCGTGATGGGCCATACCGCAGGTCTCCCGGATTCACGATCACAAGGTCACAGCTCACAAGTACCAGACCACACTCAGCCAGAGAAGTGCCTGACCTCCCCCGGTGGCAAGCCCGGCCGCGACCCCCAGCCACACGCGCACGCTGCCCGGACGGATCCACGGCACGAGTCCCACGGCGAGCGCGAAGATCACTCCGACCACCCCGCAGCTGATCCAACTCTGGACCTGATCGGCGGTGTACCGGCCGAAGCCGCCCCCGCTGCAGCCGCTGATGCCGCACAGCGAGATCCCGCCGATAATCCAGGCCGGAGCCGCAATGAAAGCCGCAAGCGGGACTGACCAGAACAGGTGGAAGGCGCGCCGCCGAAAAACGCGGACACCGCGCTCATCACCGGGGTACCAGGGAGAGCTTGCCAAGGTCAGCCGCGCAATCAGAAGTCCACATCCGGCGGCGAGCATGATGATCAGCGCGACCGTCAGGGGCGCCAAAACGGAGCGCCCGTTCCCTCCGAGGCTCGGGTAGCTCCAGCTCGCCGCGGTGGGGGTCAGCAGCCAGTAGACCGGAGCGACGGCGGCCAAGGCCCCGTAGCCGGCTATCCTCGCTCCGGATCGCGCCCGGAACAGCACGATCGGCCAGAGCGCGACCCCGAGCAACACTCCTGCCAGCGCGATCAGCACCGAAGA
Organism: Microbacteriaceae bacterium; assembly: GCA_043779945.1. Taxonomy (GTDB): domain Bacteria; phylum Actinomycetota; class Actinomycetes; order Actinomycetales; family Microbacteriaceae; genus Lysinimonas. The sequence goes on along the minus strand of JAYWDH010000028.1, from coordinate 4,664 downwards.
AACAGCCTGCTGGGGTAACAATGCTCCCCGGCCGCCGAGCAGCGACATGATCGCGTAAGCGAGCAGTGTGCCGATGACGCCGGCGACGGGAAGAAGGGCGAGCGACACCCATGCCCGCCGACTCAGGATCTGCATCATCACGCATGTCTATCGCTGCGCCGAGCGCACGTCAGCACCCAGTGTGAGGGGTACTCCCGCCGGGGTTCGAACCCGGACTAGGGCGATTTTAAGTCGCCTGCCTCTGCCAGTTGGGCTACGGGAGCAAGCTGGAGCTGGGAGCGAAGGCCGTTTCTGGCTTTCGTCGCGACGCCAGCGCCGACGCCTACCTCGGGCGTCGGGTCACGTCCCCGAGATTACGCTGCCCGTCGCGTCCAGTGGTCACGATTGCCCCGTGCAAATCACCGCGACGGATCATTTGTGACCGCTGAAGGTCCAGAAGGGCGCCGGTGCGAGCGCCAACTGCGTCAGCGTCAGCGTGGGCCTCACCGCTGACGCCGAGGTCAACGTCAGCAAGTCGCACAATCGCGGCGAAGAGTCGCGGCTAGGCCTTGGGCCGGGACGCGAACTTCTCGAACTCGGCACGCGGCACGTCGCGGGCCGGGATGCCGATCAGGTCGCGCTGCAGGACCAGGTTGAGGAACCAGTTGCCGAAGACCCGAATCTTGCGGTCCCAGAACGGGATCGCGAGGCCGTGATAGCCGCGGTGCATGACCCAGGCTGGGAAGCCCTTCACGGCCAGCTTGCCGTTCTGGTAGACCCCGTCGTAGAGGCCCAGGCCCGCGACCGCGCCGAGGTTCTGGTGGAAGTAATCCACTGGCTTCTCGCCCCGGATATCGGCCACCAGATTCTTCGCCAGCAGCTTGCCCTGGCGCACGGCGTGCTGCGCGTTGGGGACGGTGAAGCCGCCGATTCCCTTGCCGGTGAGATCCGGCACCGCACAAGCGTCGCCGGCACCCCAGGCGTCCGGAACAACGCCGTCGTCGTTGATGACACGCAGGTCGGCCTGCACACGCAGGCGACCGCGCTCCTCGATCGGAAGGTCGGTGTTCTTCACGACCGGGTTGGCCATCACGCCCGCGGTCCACACGATGAGATCCGACTCGAAGCTCTCACCCGTCGACAGCTCGATCCTGCCGCCGACCGCACTCGCGAGCTGAGTGTTGAGGTGGATCTCGGCGCCCTTCTGGGCCAGGTCTTTGATGACCCAGAGACTGGACTCGAGCGACACCTCCGGCATAACGCGGCCCATCGCCTCGATGAGGTGGAAGCTCGTGTCATCCATTTCCAGTTGGGCGTAGCTGCCGACGAGGGCGCTCGCGAAGCTGCGAAGCTCCGCGAACACCTCAATGCCGGCAAAGCCGCCGCCGACCACCACGGTGGTGAGCAGACGGTCGCGCTCGGGACCGGCCGGGAGGTTGGATGCCTTGGCGAAGTTGTCGGTCATCCGGTCGCGGATCGACACCGCCTCTTCGATCGTCTTGAGGCCGATGGCCTCGTCGGCGACGCCAGGGATCGGGAAGGTGCGCGAGACGGCGCCAGCCGTGACCACGACGATGTCGTAGTCGATCTCCCACGGAGAGCCGATGGCCGGGGTGATCGTGGCGACCTTTGCGGCGTGATCGACCTTCGAGATAGCCGCAGTAACGACCGTGGTCTTCTTCAGGTGACGACGATGCGCGACCACCGCGTGACGCGGCTCGATCGAGCCAGCAGCGATTTCCGGCAGAAACGGCTGGTAGGTCATGTAGGGCAGCGGGTCGACGATGGTCACCTGCGCCTCGCCACGAGAAAGGTACTTCTCGAGCTTCTTCGCCGCATAAAAACCGGCGTAGCCGCCGCCGACGATCAAGATCTTGCGCACGTGTGGGGTTCTCCTCGCTGGAAAGTGGCGGGACCAACCTAGCCGGTGCGGCGAAGCGACCTGAAATGCACGACCGCTCCGACGACCAGACCACCGAATGCGAAGAGCATGAGGAGGACGACCACCAGCGGCAGTCCCACCAACCTCAACAATACGGTGCTGGGAAGCAGCACACCGACGGGGTTGCGTGGCTGGGCGACGACGACCGGAACGGGCGTGATCACGCCCTCCTCTGAGGTCACCGCCGCCGGGGTCGTGGTGGCGCGGCGGTTGATCCGCACCCAGTCGGCGAGGTCGCCGAGGGGGTTGGCTTTCACGGTCGCGACGGTGTCGGCGACGGCGGCCGCGGCATCCACCAGTCCGTAACCGTACAGGTCGTCGGGACCAGCGGCACCCTTGTCGTGCGCGGTGGTGAGCACGCGCTGGATCACGTTGGCGGCATCCAGCTCCGGATGCGCCGCCCGCACCAGGGCCACGATGCCCGCCACGATCGGGGTGGCACCGCTGGTGCCGTCCCAGAGCACGTAGCCTCCGCCCGGAATCACGCCAACCAGGTTTTCACTGGGTGCGGAGACTCCGATCGTGATCCCCTGCGCCGAAGCCTGACGGCTCGCGACCCCGCTCGCGTTCACCCCGCCGATCGCGAGTACGCCCGGCATGGTGGCGGGTGCGCCGACCTCCTCGGTGCCGCTCCCCCGGTTGCCCGCCGCGGCGACCACCACCACGTCGTGCTTCGCCGCGTAGAGGAACGCGGTGTCCCAGCTGGGCGGCCAGTCGAGCGTGTTGCGGGTCAGCGACATGTTGATGACCTTCGCGCCGTGGTCGACGGCCCAGGTCACCGCCTGGGCGATCTGGTCGTCGGAGTTCGTGGCGCTCGCGCCGAAACCGACCGAGATCGACAGGAGGGATGCGTCGGGCGCCGCCCCGATCACGCCAGCGTTGCTGCCCGAGCCGCGCCCGGCCGCCAACGACGCGACCATCGTGCCGTGCGAAGAGTCGGAGCTCACCGGCTTCTCGCCGTTTGCCGAACCCTGGCCCGAGAAGTCGGTGCCGCCCACCACCGCGCCGCGCAGTTCGGCGACGCTGCCGTCGATCCCGCTGTCGATGATTGCGATGGTGACACCCTTGCCCCTGGTGGTGTCCCAGGCCGTCCGGATGCCATAACTGTCGAGCCAGTACTCCTTCGAGCGCACCAGGTCGTCACTCGATCCGGCCTCACCGTGTGCGGGAGGAGCAGCCGTCGCGGCTGCCGCCGGAGCGAGCATCGACGCGGCGACGGCCACCACGACTCCAGCACGAAGCAGTTGGTTCTTCATGCCCCTGACCCCGGGTCGGCGCACTCGCAGCGCGCGGGCGTCCAGGCGTTGCGGGCGAGTGCCAGGTCTCCGATCGGGTTCACGCCGGAGCCAGCGGCGAGCGAATGGCCGACGAGAGCGTGCAAGCACTTGATGCGGTCGGGCATGCCGCCTGCCGAGAATCCGGCGATCTCCTCGACGACTTCGATGCTGTCGCGATCGGCCAGGTACGACGCGTGGGCGGCCCGATAGGCCGTGGCCAGCTCGGCATCCGTCGCCAGCAGCTCGATCAGCTCGGTCATGACGCCGGTCGCTTCGAGGGTCGAGACGGTCGACGTCGCCGCCGGGTGGCTCAGGTAGTAAAGCGTCGGAAAGGGCGTCCCGTCGTCGAGGCGCGGTTTCGTGGCGACGACGGTCGGGTTGCCACAGACGCAGCGCGCCGCGATCCCTATCACGTTGCGCGCCGGGCGGCCCAGCTGCGCGCTGACGACCGCCACGTCACGATCACTCGGCGGGTCGAAGGGCGGGCGGGTCATCCGCCGGTTCCCGCGGTGCCCGTTCCGGAGGTGCCGGTTCCGGACAGCTGCGTTGGGGTCGCCTGCGTCAGGCCGGCAGCGTACACGGACGACAGGAGTGAGCGCATCCAGTCAACTTTCGTGGTCTGGATCGACGAGCTGATCGGCTGGCGATTCTGCGCCGGCTTGCCGCTCGCCTCCCCGATTACGAGGTAGCTGATGTCCCCCGGGAACACGTAGTAGAGCCGGTTGCGGGCCTGTGACTCGATGTACGCCGGGTCTTTCCAGCGATCGACTTGGCCATTCAGGTCGGTCACGGCGCTCTTCGCGTCGTCGACCTGGGCCCGGAGCTCGGCGATCTGCTGGCGCTGCCCGACGAGCGTCTTGAGGCTCGGGGCGAGCACCACGAGGGCGGCTACGATCAGCAGCATCAACGACAGCGCAAAGCCCGAGAGCCGGAAGTTGCGAAGCCAGGCGGCCGGCCGCAACTCCTCGGGCATCGCAACCGGCACGCGTGTCACGCCTTCATCCCCGTGCCGCTGTGCCATGGGACCAGGCTATGCGAGGTACGTCGCCGTAGCCTGGAGGCGTGACCACATCTACTGGCAAAGAAGCCGCCCGCCCGTTCGCGCTCGAGACCGCCGGGGACGTGCACGCGGGCCCAGTCGATTTCGAGGCTACGGCGATCCGCGCGGAGGCGGACGGCTACGACGGGATCGGCGCCACCGAGCTGCAGCACGATCCGTTCATCTCGCTGGCGGTCGCCGCGCGCGGCACGAAGACGATCGCCCTCGCCAGCTCGATTGCGGTCGCGTTCGCGCGTAACCCGATGGCCGTCGCCGTGACCGCCAACGACCTGCAGCTGCTCTCCCATGGGCGTTTCGTGCTCGGGCTCGGATCCCAGATCAAGCCCCACATCGAACGCCGCTTCTCGATGCCGTGGTCGCATCCGGCCGAGCGGATGCGCGACTTCGTGCTCGCGATCCAAGCGAT
>JAYWDH010000027.1:0-2491 GCA_043779945.1 Microbacteriaceae bacterium | reverse complement strand
ACCCCCGACTGGTCGACCGTCGAGGGGATGCGCACAAAGGTGCCGGACGCGCTGTCGGCGGCCGAGCCGCCGACAGCGTAGACCACTCCGTCGTAGCTGTTCAGAGTGGCAACGCGGATGCGGGCGGCGTTCGGCAAGCCGCTGATCTGGAACTGCACCTGGCCGGTCTTGGCGCCGCGAAGGTAGCCGCGGAAGCCAGACAGCGGGCTTGCGTAGTCCCGCGGATCGAACGGCTGCACAACTGCCGTCCGCAGCACATTGCGTTGACCGGTCGGCGGCAGTGCACTGGTCACGACGAGAGCAGCGGCACCTGCCACTGCGAGAATCAGGATTCCGGCGAGGACGCCACGCACGACGACACCGCCGTCGGTGGTCGCGAGCGGCTTGCCCTCGGCATCCGGAGTCGAACGCGCCAAAGCGCGGATCACCTCGCGCCGACGTCGCCAGCGCCGCCACACCAGCGTGATCAAGGTCACGCCCAGGAGGGCGAGCGCGAGCCAGACGGGGCTGCTGCTGCGGTCCGGTCCGAATACGATTCCCACCGCGAACAGGATCACCGGCGGGATAACGCCCAACTCGCCCCACCTAGCGCGCAGGGCGACGCTCACGCCGGTAATGGTTGTGGTGAGCACAAGCAACAGCGCCGGAACGAGCAGAGCCTGGTACGCCCCGACGGGCAGCGTAACCGTCAACAGCTGTTTCCAGCCGAGAGCGACTCCCGTGAGGAGGTCGATCAGCCCGTTGAGGCTGGGCAGCACGCCGTCGACCGTCTTGTCGGGTACTGCCAGCGGAACACCCGACCCCAGGAACGCCAGGAACCCTGAGATCACCATGGCCCAGGACGGCCACCGGAACCACGCGCCCACGGCCGCGATCACGGTGCCGAGCAGGACGGCCACGACGACGAGGACCACGTATTGACCGGTCCGGTAAATCGGCCACAGCGAGGCGGAGGCGATGCCGATCGCAAGCCAGGAGAGGAGCACGGTGATGATCAGGAGACCGTCGGAGGGACGCTCCCGCTTCAACCGAACCGGCCTGCGCGCGTTTGCGGGGATATTCTTCGGCACGAACTTCTTCGGGGACTCTTGCTTCTTGCGCCCAGTCGGCGCGGTCATGTCGTCGATCGAGCTCACGCCACCGCCGCCGATCGGGCCAGCGCCACGCGCAGGTCGTCGAGGTAGCCGATGGTGAGCACGCTCAGCCCGGCTACACGGCGGAAGCCGGGGACTGCATCCGGGTCGCACACGATCGCCACCACACCGACATCCACTGGGAACGAGCTGGACGCGGCGCGCAGTTCTGCTGGCGTGGCCGTCGAACCGCAGATCAGGAAGGCCACCGAGATGCCGACGACCTCGTCGGCGGCGACGCGCGCCACGTCGCGAATCCTGAGCGCCGATGCCTCCGTGTCGACGACCGCTAGATCGTCGAGCAGCCGGGAAGGCAGGTGGGTGGCCAGCGAGCGGAGAGCGTAGTTCTTGCGCTTCGCGAACTCCGGGGTCAGCGAACTGACGACGACCGAGACCGTGCGGCCGTCGCGGATCGCCCGCACACCGAGGCTTCCCGCGACACCCACCGCGAGCTCGAACTGCTCATCGTTTGCGTAGTCGCTCCTCGCGAGGCTCAGGGCGACGACGAGGTGGCTCCGTCGAGTCTGCTCGAACTGGCGAACCATGTATGTGCCGGTCTTAGCCGTCGACTTCCAGTGAATGAAGCGGCGCTCATCTCCCCGCTGATATTCCCGGAGCGCATGAAACGCCACGTCGCTCGAGGTGAGGTCACGGGTCGGCGAGCCTTCCAAGTCGCGGATGAGGCCGGTGCTGGTCGATGGCACCCCGATGGTGCGCGGGTGCACTACGAGTTCGACAGTTTCCGTCCAGTCCAGTTCGCGGCGCACGAGGCCGATCGGATCCGCGCGCACCGTGCGCACCGGGCCGACACTGATCACGCCACGGCGCAGCGTGGGGATGGCGAAATCCTGCCTGAACTCGGCGCCCCGGCGCAGGCTCGGCATGGCGAGCTCCGCGAGACCGACACCGACCGGGATCTCCACCTTGACGCCGAGCACTCGCCGAGAGCTCGGGTTGTCGACGGTGACGACGCCCCGTGCCGACTCGCCGACGACGACGCGACGGTGTGCGAGGTCGAGCGTGACGTGGAAGGGCGTATGTCCGACCAGATACAACACCGCGATCAAAGCGAGTACGAGCCCAGCCCACGCAACGACGACGAGCTCCATCCAGCCGAGCAGATAGCCGGCGGCGAAGGAGAGCGGGACGATGCCGAGCATCACCCAGCCCAGCGCAGTGACGACAGCGGCGATCCTCGCCCAAAGGCGACGGACGGCGGCGGCAAGGGCAGAGCCGGCGCGCACGACGTTGATCACCGCATCCGCCAGGACCCCCTCTCGGGCACCGACGATGCGCGTGCGGGTATTAGTGAGACCGAGCGTGCCAGCGTGCCCGAGCGCGCGGCCGTGCGCGGCCGT
>JAYWDH010000026.1:0-2503 GCA_043779945.1 Microbacteriaceae bacterium | reverse complement strand
CGAGGTGGTCGCCGAGCGTACTCATCGGCATCGACAGAGCACCCGGGATGCGCGCCGTCGCCAGCTCCGCGGGCTCCCGGACGTCGATCAGCACAGTCTCGTCGGGCAAAGCGGCGAACTCGGTGGGCGTGATGCTGGTCATGCGGTGGGTCCGTTCCATTCGGTGGGCAGCGGGAGAGCGCCCGGATTGATGCTAGCCACGATTTCATTGAGGACTCGCCGCGTCTGCTTCTCGCCGACCCAGAGGTGCCTGCCCCCCTCGACCTCGACGAGTTCGGTCTCAGGCACAGACGCGAATCGCTCGCGGGCCTCGGCCGGACGCAGGTAGTCGTCGAGCTCGGGAATCACCGCGACGAGACGCTTGCCGCTGCCCGCCCAGGCCGCCACGTCATCCGGTGTCGCGCGACGCAGCGGCGGCGAGAGCAGGATCGCCCCGACGATCGGATGCTGCAGCCCCCACTTCAGGACGACCTCCGTGCCGAACGACCACCCGAGCAGCCACGGCGCAGGCAAGCCACGCGTTGAGACGAAGTCCATCGCCGCCGCGAGGTCGTGCCGCTCCTCGATGCCGTGACCGAACTCACCGCCCGAGGTGCCCCGCGCCGAGGTGACGCCTCGGAAGTTGAAGCGCAACACCGCGAGGTCCGCGAGCGCCGGCAAGCGGCCGGCAGCCTTGCGCAGTATGTGCGAGTCCATGAAGCCGCCGTGCGTCGGCAGCGGATGCAGGCAGACCAGCGTCGCGACCGGCTGACGCTCGAGCGGCAGAGCCAGCTCGCCGACCAGCGTCAGGCCATCTGCCGTATGCAAGTAGACGCCCTCCCGTAGTGCGGGCAAGTCGACGCCCCCGGTGATTTCGACGCTCACGAGCGGATCTTCCAGCAGTGGCCGTGCCAGTGGCGGCGACCGGCCAAATCGTCGGCCTCTCCCATGATCCCGTCGGCTCGCCAGGCGACGAGATGAGCGATACCGGGAGTGATCGACAGGCCGCAGCCGGGGCAGGTGTAGTCCTTCACAGCCGAGCTGGCGCCGTACCGCTGCACATTCCACGCTCCGTCGCGCTTGACCTCTGTGCGCCGGCTCCCCAGCACCGCGCGCTCCAGATCGAGCGGCTCGCTCTCCGGCTCGTGCCCCCGCCCCGAGCGCGGACGATTGGAGCGGGGCATAGGGACGATCTTAGGTCAGCGCCAACTCAGTACCATCCAGAGCTCTGCGAGTGTCCTAACGCCCCGCACGGCGTCCCATAGCGTCCGGTGATGTATCCGAGCCCCCAGGTGATCTGCGTGGCTGGGTTGGTCGCCCAGTCGGCGCCGACGCTGGCCATCTTGCTGCCCGGGAGCGCCTGCGGGATGCCGTATGCGCCAGAACTGCTGTTGTTCGAGTAGACGTTCCAGTGCGATTCCCGGTTCCAGAGCGCGACGAGGCAGTCGAACTCGCTGGTCGGCCAGCCGCGAGCCGCCACCATCTGGAAGGCGATGGCCTGCGCGGTTCCGGGGTCGGGGTTGCCGACCGCGGGCGCCGACGCCACCTTCGGTTTGGGCGGCGCGAGTTCGATGACCTGGTAACCGTCCCGGCCCATGGCGGTCGCGGCATCAGCCTGCACGCTGACGGACTGCGTGGCCCCGTGGCGGAAGGACGCAGCGAGTGCCTCAGCCTGGCTGGGCGCGGGCGGCGTGGCAAGCGGCACGAGCGAGAGGGCCATCACTGCGAGCACGGCAAAAGTCGACAGGGAGCGCGGACTGCGGACGTGCCGCTCCGCGATCGCTACCTCGGCCGTTGGCCGATGGTACGTCCCCCGACGTCGATAACCACTCACAGTGCGCCCAGTGTACCCATCGAGTCTGTCGCCGACCAGAAACCGCTTGCGGGAGATCAGCGGACCGCCAGCATGACGCGGGTGACGGCATCCAGCAGGATGTCGACCTGCGCCTCGAGGTAGCCGCCGCGCTGGGCGTGGAAGGCCACCGCGCGCACCTCGTCGATGGTCAGCGGCTTACCGCTCTGGAAATACTGGGCGACGCGATCGCTCAGGGCGTCGACCTCGCGAACCGAGTAGCCGGTCGAGAGCAACGAAATGCGACGGAAACGCTTGCCACGCGGGCGCACGATCCGGTCGAGGATCGCCTGCGCGCGGCCACGAGCCTGTGCGTACCAGGCCTGGTCTCCGGAGTCGGCGAAGGCGCGTTCGCGCTCGCGGGTGGCGAAGGCGTCTTCAAGACGCTCCAGAGCGGCATCCACGTGAACGGGTGAGTAGCCCCCCTTGCGCATGATGAAACCGGTGTCGCGGATCGTGTCGGCGGTGACGAGCGTGCCCTGGCTCTGTTGGGCGGTGTAGGCCCGACGCGCGTCTTCGAGGAACTCCTCGACCTCGTCGGGGTCGTAGCCGAGACGCGACTTGCGGGTGTGGGGGAAGGTCGAACTCACGCGAGCCATGGTACCGGAGCAGCCGGAAAGACTAGTTCGCGGCACCGACAATCAAAAAAATCGTATAGGCGACAGCCGCCGA
>JAYWDH010000025.1:0-18754 GCA_043779945.1 Microbacteriaceae bacterium | reverse complement strand
TAGGCGGCGACGGCCCACGGGCGGGCGCGTCCAACCACCAGCCCGAGGCAGACGAGCATCAGCAACAGGAGGGCCAGCGGTGGGAGCGCGGCTTCCGGGTGCCCCGCACGAAAAAGGGTCTCGACCAAGATCGGCATGGCCAGCACGAGTGACACCGCGCCGACCGCCCAGCCGAGCGACGCGACGGATCCGGTAATGATTGTGGCCGCAACATCCCGAGGCAGCAACCTGACGCGCACGACGTCTCCCTCCGACGGGGTCAGAAGTGATTCTGCATCACGGCGACGATCCCGGGAGTGTTCGCCACGATGACGGCCATACCCACGACCATGCCCACGAACCAGAGTCCCCCTGCCGCAAGCGGCACCCAGAACGAGGAGTGGCTGAGGCGAATGCGACGGAGCGACAGCCCGACCGCCGCGATCAGCACGAGGAAGGAGAACACCAGCAGCACGATACCGACGACGTGCGCAACAGCGCCGAACCTCACCGTGCCGTAGCCCGCCAGCGCTAGCCCCTGGCTCAGCGAGGTGCCCAGATCAAGGAAGCTCGGGATCGACGTGACCGTGTTCCAGATGCCGAAGACCAGCAGCAGAACGGTCAGCAACGACGACGCCTGCCCCGGATGGCGTACCGCAAGCGGTCTCCCTGACGGCGGCGCGTGCCGCAACCCCGATCCGAGCGATGCCTGTTTCTTCGTCGGCGGGTGGACGGGCGTGATCGGTTCGGCGAGCCGGTCGACGTGTTCGTTGGCGCGGTCGATCGGAATTCCGCGCGCGTTGGCTACCTCTTGTGGCGTCGCATACTCGCCGTACTGCGGCTTCGAGAGGGGAGCAGGGTCGGGGTCGGGGTTCATACCCGCCGCCCGCCGAGGGCGCTGTCGTCACCGCGGAGCTCCTTGGGAAGGGAGAACATCAGGTCCTCCTCGGCCGTGGTGATCTCGGTGACCGAGCCATACCCCGCATCCGCGAGATCGGCCAGGACCTCCTTGACGAGCACCTCGGGCACCGAGGCGCCGCTCGTGACGCCGACCGACGAGACGCCCTCGAGCCACTCCTGCTGGATCTCGCTGGCGTAGTCGATTCGGAACGCCGCCCGTGCCCCGTGCTCCAGCGCCACCTCGACGAGACGGACGCTGTTTGAGCTGTTCGCGGAGCCGACAACGATCACGAGTTCGGCATCCTGGGACACCTTCTTGATCGCCACCTGACGATTCTGGGTGGCGTAGCAGATGTCGTCACTCGGCGGATCCTGAAGCTGCGGGAAGCGTTCACGCAGTCGGCGCACGGTCTCCATCGTCTCGTCGACGCTGAGGGTGGTTTGTGAGATCCAAACCAGCTCGTCGGTGTCGGGGATCTCGATGGTGTCCACGTCGTCGGGACTCGTCACAAGGGTGGTGACGTCGGGTGCGTGGCCCATCGTGCCCTCGACCTCCTCGTGACCGGCGTGCCCGATGAGCAGGATGTGCTTGTTCTGTCCGGCGAACCGGGTCGCCTCGCGGTGCACCTTGGTGACAAGCGGACAGGTGGCGTCGATCGCCTGCAGCCCGCGCTCGGCGGCGGCCGCCACTACCGCGGGACTCACGCCGTGTGCGCTGAAGACGAGGTGGGATCCCGTCGGCACCTGATCGACCTCGTCGACGAAGATCGCGCCGCGCTTCTCCAGCTCGCTCACCACGTGCACGTTATGAACGATCTGCTTGCGCACGTAGACCGGCGAGCCGAAACGGTCGAGGGCCTTTTCCACCGCGATCACCGCTCGATCGACGCCAGCGCAGTAGCCGCGCGGAGCGGCGAGCAGCACACGCTTCTCGCCCGTCACCGGACGGTCGATGAGGCGACCGCGCACCGGGGCAGGTCGCGGCAGTTCCACACTCACGCCGAGTGCGCCGTTCGTGATTCCGGGCACAGTTCGATTCTACCGGCCGGGGCTCGACACGGCCGGGTGGTGGGCGGATCACAAAGCGTGGCCATCGCCGGACGGGCGTCCGCGGCATCCCGTACCCTGACGACGTGTCCGACACCAGCGCGCTCGCCGCCCCGCCCGCCGATGGCAGCGCCCCCTCGACGCCGGATGCCCCGTGGCCGGTCGCTGTACTGAACGCCAAGATCAAGGGCTACATCGACCGCCTCGGCACGGTCTGGGCCGAGGGCGAGATCACCCAGTGGGGTGTGTCGGGCGGCAACGTCTACGGCAAGTTGAAAGATCTGCATCACGACGTCACGCTCTCGTTCAACGTCTGGTCGTCGACCCGCGCCAAGTTCACCGACGACTTCAAGCAAGGCGACCGCGTGATCGCGCTCCTCAAGTCAAGCTTTTGGCCGAAGGGCGGCAGCTTGAGCATGCAGGTCTACGAGCTGCGGCACGTGGGCCTCGGCGACCTGCTCGAGCGGCTCGAGCGGTTGCGAAACCAGCTCGCGCGGGAGGGTCTGTTCGGCCTCGATCGCAAGGTGCAGCTTCCCTTCCTTCCCAGTTGCATCGGGCTGATCACGGGCAAGGATTCGGATGCCGAGAAGGACGTGATCCGCAACGCCCAGTTGCGCTGGCCGGAGGTGCGGTTCCGCGTGCGACACGCCGCCGTGCAGGGCGACCGCGCGGCGGCCGATGTCGCGAATGCGATCCGCGAGTTGGACGCCGATCCCGAGGTTGACGTCATCATCGTCACTCGGGGCGGCGGCGACTTCCAGAACCTGTTGACTTTCAGCGACGAGCAGCTCGTGCGGGCCGCTGCGGCATGCGTCACCCCACTGGTGAGTGCCATCGGCCACGAGGCCGACCGACCGTTGCTTGACGAGGTAGCCGATCTGCGTGCATCGACGCCGACGGATGCCGCGAAGCGGGTGGTCCCCGATATCGCAGACGAGCTGGCCCGCGTTCAGCAGGCGCGTGGCCGGATGGCGATGCGCGTGACCGCGCTCGTCACCTCCGAGATCGATCGGATCGGCCACATTCGTTCTCGCCCGGTGATGGCCGACCCGAGTTGGCTGGTTGACAACCGAGCCGAGGAACTCACCCGCTGGGTTGCCCGCGGCGCCGAGCTGATCGACTATCGCCTCGAGCGCGCTGGCCTGCAGGTTACCGAGCTGGCCGGCCAACTGCGTGCGCTTTCGCCGAAGCGCACCCTCGAGCGCGGCTACGCGATCGCCCAGCGCGCCGACGGCACGGTGTTGCGCGGTGCTGCGGATGCGCGTGCGGGCGAGTCCCTCCTCCTCACCCTCGCGGACGGCAGCGTTCCCACCACGGTGGATCCTGCCCAGAAGCCCGTCAAGTCGCGTGGGTAGACTTTGTTCGTGGCCGACAAGACCCCCGCCGTCTCCCCCGCTTCGCCTGATCTCTCGGAGTTGAGCTACGAGCAGGCGCGCAACGAACTAGTCCACGTGGTTGACGAGCTCGAGCAGGGTTCTGCGACCCTCGAGGAGTCGCTGGCCCTCTGGGAGCGCGGTGAGGCACTCGCTCGCCGCTGCGAGGACTGGCTGCTCGGTGCCAAAGAGCGTCTCGACGCCGCCCGCAGTGCGACGGCTCGCAACGCCGCAACCGGCCGCGCAGCCGCTGACTCGTGAGCTCGAGCCAAGGTCCGGGCGGCCCGACGGACAGCGGTCAGGGCGATGGAGGCCCGCGCGACAGGGCTCAATCAGCCCGGGGTCAGGCTGCTACCGACGCGGACGGTCGTCCGATCGTGGCCGAACTGGGGCGCCCAGAGACCGCGTTAGAGACTGCGGATCGCAAGGCCGCATCCCGCCTGGCTCACCGCAGCAACCAGACAACCCTCAATCTCCTGATCGCTCTCGGAGCGTCGCTGCTCGTCGTCTTCCTCATCGTGATTGTCGTCGTGCGACCCGATCAGAACACGGCTCCGAAGACCGTCAACTGGACTTCCGTCGCGCGCGATGCGCAGCAATCCGTCTCGGCACCGCTCGTGGTCCCGAAGCTGCCGGCCGGCTGGAGCGCCAACCGAGCGCAGCTCGAAGACGCCAAGACCGCGAACGACGGCATCGCCAACTGGCAGGTCGGCTTCCTCACCCCGAGCACCCAGTACATCGGTCTCTCGCAGGGGATCGACGCGAACGCGAGCTGGGTGGCGACCCGGCTCAAAGACAAGCCGACGACGGCGGCGGCGAGCTTCGGCGGGGTCAGCTGGAAGGTCTACGACCACCGCACAGCCGACAACTCGGGCAACTTGGCGTATGCGCTGGTGACGACGGTCGGGGCGAGCACGATCGTGCTGGCCGGTACCGCTTCCAACACCGAGTTCGCCACGCTGGCCACCGAGATCGCCGGAGAACTGCGATGACCGGCCAGGGAATGGCGCTGACTCCGGCCGAGGTCTGGCAGGACATGACGCGGGGCAACGAGCGGTTCGTCGCGGGCGCGCCCGAGCACCCGCGGCAAGACGTGGAGCGACGCGAAGAACTTGCTGCCGCCCAGCACCCCAGTGCGGCCCTGTTCGGCTGCAGCGACTCGCGCCTTGCCGCCGAGATCATCTTCGACAAGGGCCTCGGCGACCTGTTCGTCGTGCGCAACGCTGGCCAAGTCATCTCGGACTCGGTCATCGGCTCGCTCGAATACGCGGTCGCCGTGCTCGGTGTCCCGCTGATCATCGTGCTCGGCCACGACGAGTGCGGAGCCGTGAGCGCCGCGATCGATTCGAGTCAACCGGATACCGCCCCCCTCCCCCCGCACATCGCCCGCCTCATCGCGCCGATCGCACCCGCCGTTCGGCGCGTGATCGCGCAGGAGGGGCTGGCAGCCGGGGAGCGTCCTGACGGTTCGGAGGTCGGCCGCGAGCACTTGCGCGACACCGTCGGTGAGCTTCTGGAGACTTCGGAACTGATCAGCGCGGCGGTCGCCGCGGGTACGCTGGCTGTCGTCGGAGCCAACTACCGTCTTGCCGAAGGGCGCGTCGTTCCCGACGTCATGATCGGCTCTCTCGCCGCCAGCTGATCATCCCGCTATCAATAGAACCAGCAGCCAGGAAAGGCACGCCGACGTGAGCAGCGCCCAGCAGGAGTACCGGATCGAACACGACACCATGGGCGAGGTGAAGGTGCCGATCGACGCTCTGTACGGCGCGCAGACCCAGCGTGCCGTCGAGAACTTCCCGATCTCCGGATCGGGCCTCGAGCCTGGCCAGATCGTCGCCCTTGCGCGCATCAAGCGCGCCGCCGCCCTCGTCAACAAAGAGCTCGGCACGGTGTCGGGCCCGATCGCCGACGCGATCGTGGCCGCCGCCGATGAGATCATCGCCGGTCAGCACCACGACCAGTTTCCGGTCGACACCTACCAGACTGGCTCGGGCACCAGTTCGAACATGAACATGAACGAGGTGCTCGCCACCCTTGCCACCCAGAAGCTCGGCTCCCCCGTGCACCCGAACGACCACGTGAACGCCTCGCAGTCCTCGAACGACGTGTTCCCCACCTCGGTGCACGTCGCTGTCACCGGCGCACTCATCAACGACCTCGTTCCGTCCCTCAATCACCTCGCCATCTCCCTCGAGATGAAGGCCAAGGAGTGGGCCGACGTCGTGAAGTCGGGTCGCACCCACCTGATGGATGCCACCCCGGTCACGCTCGGTCAGGAATTCGGCGGCTACGCCCGCCAGATTCGGCTCGCCATCGAGCGGGTGGAGGCGGCGGTCCCCCGCGTGGCGGAGGTCCCCCTCGGCGGTACGGCAGTCGGGACCGGGATCAACACCCCACCTGGCTTCCCGCAGAAGGTCATCGCGATCCTCGCCGAGTCGAGCATGCTGCCGATCACCGAAGCGCTCGACCACTTCGAAGCGCAGGGCGCCCGCGACGCGCTGGTGGAGGCATCCGGAGCTCTCCGCGTGCTGGCCGTCTCCCTGATCAAGATCTGCAATGACCTGCGCTGGATGGGATCCGGCCCCAACACCGGTCTCAACGAGATCCACATACCCGACCTGCAGCCGGGCAGCTCGATCATGCCCGGCAAGGTCAACCCCGTCATCCCCGAGGCCGTGATCATGGTCGCGGCTCGCGTCATGGGCAACGACTCGACGATCGCCTGGGCGGGTGCCAGCGGCAACTTCGAGCTGAACGTCGCGATCCCGGTGATGGGTACGGCCCTACTGGAGTCGATCCGCCTGCTCTCGAGTTCGAGCCGCCTCCTCGCCGACACGACCGTCGATGGCCTGCACGCCAACGTCCAGCGTGCCCGTGCGATGGCCGAGTCCTCGCCGTCGATCGTGACGCCGCTCAACAAGTTCATCGGCTACGAGAACGCGGCGAAGATTGCAAAGCACGCCGTGGCCGAAAAGATGACGATCCGGGAGTCGGTCATCGACCTCGGCTACGTCGAGCGCGGCGAACTGAGCCTCGACCAACTGGACACGGCGCTCGACGTGCTCAGAATGACGCACCCCGGCTAACCCGGGCTTGCGTGCGGTCCCGGCGCACGGGTCAGATCAGCCGGCTCACAGCAGCCTGCTCACAGCGGCGAAGATCAGCGCCCCGAAGTACCCCGAGAGCATGAACGGCCCGAACGCGATGTGCTCCGTGTGCGCCGCGCGGCCGCGCCGAAAGAGAACGGCAACCGCGACCACTCCGCCCGACAGGCACGTCAGCATCGGCGAGAATACCGCGATCGTGAGAGTCGGCGAGGCGAGCCCCAGCGCGGCAGCTAGTTTCACGTCCCCCATGCCCATGCCGCCGAACAGTGCGAACACGAGGAACAACCCGCCGTACGCGACCCCGGCCACGATCGGAACGAGCGGCGGGACCCCGGTCGCGAGCCACGAGACTCCGGCGCTGGCGACCCCGGCCAGCAGCGCGAGATAGGTGAGTCGGTTCGGGAGACGGTGCTGCGCGACATCGGTGCGGAACAGTTCCGGTGCGGCGGCGGCGAGCGCGAACCCGGTGAGGAGCCCAGTATCGAGACCGAAAGCCGCGACAGCGAGCGCCGCAAGCACTACCGACACGAGGACCATGCCGTGACGCTAGCGTCACTCCCGCCGAGCCGGAGGCTCGCATCCACAGCCCCACTAAACTGAGCGGGCGGTCCGAGCAGCCGATGGGCTTTCCCATCTTCGACACCGCCAGAAATGGACCGAGCTCGTGCAGTTCTCGACGGCGCGATCACGCTTCCTGCGACCGTACGCCGCGATCCTCGGTCATGATGGCGCCTGGCGATTCTCGCTCGCCGGCTGGTTCGCACGATTGGTTCGCTCCACGGCTGGCATCAGCACGATTCTGCTGATTGCCGCGCACGGCCAGACCTATGCGGTGGGTGGGGCGGCATCCGGGGCTGTCGTTTTGGGATCCGCGATCGCCGGACCGTTCTGGTCGCGCGCGGCGGACCGCCTCGGGCAGACCCGTGTGCTGCTGGTCGCCCTGATGGCGTTGGCTTTTTCGGCGGTTCTCCTGCTGCTCTCGATCGAGCTCAGTCTTGCCCCGTGGACCTGGCTGGCCGCCTCGTCCCTGATCGGCGCCTCGGCGATCGACGCGGGGGCACTCGTGCGTGCACGCTGGATCCATCTGCTCGCGGGCAAAGATCAGCGCAGCAGCGGCCAGCGCCACACCGCTCTTGCGTTCGAGTCGGTGCTCGATGAGTTCACTTTCGTCATCGGGCCGCCACTGGTGACGATCATCGCGGCTGCGGCGAATCCGGTGGCCGGCTTCCTGGTCGGCGTCGGTGGGACCCTGCTCGGCGGTGTCGCCCTACTCGTCCAACGGCGCACTGCTCCGGTGCTCGAGCGCATTCCCGCCCCGGATGCCGCCACCGGCTTCCGCGCTTGGCTCCCCGCGGGCGTGCTCGGCTTGCTCCCCGGATACGTCGGCGTCGGCCTGATCTTCGGATCGATAGATCTCACCGCCGTCGGGATCTCGCGCGACGTCGGCAGCACTGCGGTCGCTGGCATCCTCCTCGCCGTATTTGCCGTCGGCAGCGTCACCTCCGGATTTCTGTTCGGGGTGATCGGTGCTCACTTGTCTCCACTTCGGCGGCTCGCCATCGCCGGCGCGCTGTTTGCCATCGTGATGCCCTGGTACGCGGTCGTCGGCTCGCCGGTCGGCTTCGCCGTGATGAGCTTGTGCGCGGGACTGGCGACGACGCCGATCCTGATCGCAGCCAGCTCGCTGATCGAGACACTGAGTGCGCGTGAAAACATCACGGTCGCGATGTCGTGGCCGAGTGTTGCTCTCTCGCTGGGGGTCACCATCGGTGCCGCGTTGAGCGGGGCGGCGATTGACCGCGGCTCCACCTACGGCGGACTGTGGGTGCCGCTCGTGGCCGCAGCACTCGTGGCGGGCGCGACGGCGCTCAACGTGGTGTTGCGGCAGCGCGGGTTCGCGGCATCCGTCTGACACCTTCTCCGGAGAAAACGACGGCAGACCGGCCCGCTCTCCCTGGACCGCTGGCGATGTCCCCGGATTCTCCGGAGAAACGGCCTATGCCAGCAAGTACCAGCGACCAGCGACCAGTACCAGCGGCCAGCGGCCAGCGGCGAGCCCAGACCCCCGGGCCCTCAGGACCTGCGCTGTCGCGCTACGTGAGCTCGTTGCCCTCGAGCAGTTCAGTCACCAGTGCCGCGATGGCCGACCGCTCCGAGCGGGTCAGGGTGATGTGCGCGAACAGGGGATGTCCCTTCAGCGTCTCGATCACCGAGGCAACCCCGTCGTGACGTCCGACCCGGAGGTTGTCACGCTGGGCGACGTCGTGGGTGAGCACCACGCGGGAGTTCTGCCCGATGCGACTGAGCACTGTGAGCAGCACGTTGCGTTCGAGGGACTGCGCCTCGTCGACGATCACGAAGGCGTCGTGCAGCGAGCGACCGCGGATGTGCGTGAGCGGCAGCACCTCGAGGATGCCGCGCTCCACGATCTCCTCCAACACGTTCTCGCTGACCAGCGCCCCCAGCGTGTCGAACACCGCCTGACCCCACGGGTTCATTTTCTCTTTCGCGTCGCCGGGCAGGTAGCCGAGTTCTTGGCCGCCGACCGCATAGAGCGGGCGGAAGACCATGATCTTGCGATGCTGCTGCTTCTCGAGCACCGCCTCGAGACCCGCGCACAGGGCCAGGGCGCTCTTGCCGGTGCCCGCGCGACCACCGAGCGAGACGATGCCGACCTCCGGGTCGAGCAGCAGGTCGATGGCGAGGCGCTGTTCGGCGCTCCGGCCGTGCAGGCCGAACACGTCGCGATCGCCACGCACCACCTTGAACTGGCCCTTGCCCGAGACCCGCCCGAGAGCCGATCCACGCTCCGAGTGGATGACGAGGCTGGTGTTGATCGGCAGGTCCTGCACCAGCCGGGTCGACATGGTGTCGTTGTCGTAGAGTTCGGCCATCTGCTCGCCGGAGACGTCGATCTCGGCCATGCCAGTCCATCCGGAATCCACCGCCAGCTCGGCGCGGTACTCCTCAGCCGCGAGGCCGATCGAGGCGGCTTTCACCCGCAACGGGAGGTCCTTGGACACCACCGTGACCGCGAGGCCATCGTTTGACAGGTTGAGAGCGACCGCCAGGATCCGGGAGTCGTTGTCGCCGAGCTGCAGCCCAGAAGGGAGCACCGACATGTTCGAGTGGTTGAGCTCGACGCGCAAGCTGCCCCCGTTGTCACCGACGGCGATTGGGAAGTCGAGGCGCTCGTGCAGCACACGCAGTTCGTCGAGATTACGAAGGGCCTGGCGGGCAAAGAACCCGATTTCCGGGTCATGCCTTTTGGCCTCCAGCTCGCTGATGATCACGACCGGAAGAACAACCGCATGTTCGGCGAAGCGGAACATCGCCTTCGGATCGCTCAGGAGAACAGAGGTGTCGAGCACATAGGTGCGCTCCCCCTGCTTCTGAGTCGCGGTGCTGATGGACTTCTGCTGGGGTTCGTTGAGCGCTGGCACTACCACTCCATCCCCGAGTGGCGCGGCGGCCATCCGGATCCAGTTGACGAAGCGGCCGGTGGTTGCGGGGCGAACTTATGTGGCCGCTCCGATCGGACGCCGTGTCCGATGAGTTGAAGCTAACCCCAGCCGCGTGACGCCCACGCTTCGACACACCCCCGCAAGTGTTACCGGCAGGTGAAAGGTCTGCGCGGGTCCACGCGTCAGACGCTCGTCGCGGTGCCGAACGACACGAACGCACCCTTGAGCACGCTGAAGGTCTCCTCGTCAGTGGTCACGTGGACGCTCAGGCGCACGCGGCCTTCCCGGATGGTGGCACTCACGCCGTGGTTGTGCAGGGAGGCCGCGAGAACAGTCAATTGGTCGGGCGCGGGTTCGAGCACAACGATCCCGGCACGCTCCGGCTCCGCGCGCGAGGAGACCACCGGGATCGCGAACTCGTCGGCGATGTCGATGATCCGTGAGACGTTCTGGGCGATCTTGGCGTTGATCGCCGGCACTCCGACGGCCGCGATCTCTTCCAGGGATGCCGCAAACCGGGCCTGCGCCATCGGATCGGGATTGCTCACCTGGAACGCGGAGGTCGTGCGCGTCGGCTCGGGGACCGAGTCCACCGGCGTGCCCGCAACGTCGGTCGCGTTGAAGCCCGACCACACCGGGGTCAGACGCTCGCGAGCACGATCGCTCAGGGCCAGGAATCCGGTCCCCCAGCCGGCGCGCGGCCAGCTCTGTCCGCCCGCAACCACGACATCGGCGAGCGACCAAGGCGCGTCCACGACGCCGAAGCATTGCGTCGCGTCGACGATCAGCATCCGATCGCCGATCACCTGCCGAATGCCTTCAAGATCAGCGAGGTAGCCGGTACGGAAGTCGACGAGACTGATCGCCACCGCGACGATCGAGCTGCTGAGCTGTTCGCGCAGGTTGCCAGGGGTCACCCGGCCGTGGTCGGTCTCGAGCCACGTTGGCGCGAGCACGCCAAGCGCCTGCGCGGCTCGCACGGCTGCGAAGGTGATGCTGGGGAACTCGGCTGGCGAGATGCCCACGCCGCCGGTGATCCCGAACATCGCGTGCATGAGGCCCTGGCTGGTGTTTGGCTGGAAAACGACTTGGTCGGGGCGGCATCCGGTGAGGGCGGCGACCGCGGACCGCACGCGCACATCTTGGTCCAGCAACGCGGTGAGCGAGCCGAAGCGCGCGCGGGCGAGAGTGGAAAACTGGAGGGCGACCTCTTCCTGCACGGTGCGGCCTACCGGGCCGACGGACGCGAAATCCAGGTAACCCGGCTCGTCCTCGAAGCGGGCGGCGTAGGCGTCGAGCGACATCGGAGAGTGTGGCATCACACCATCATTGCCCGTAGCGGCGATCCCTCGTCGCAAAGTTGCGCAGAGCTCGGAGGAAGTCCACCTCGCGCAGGTCGGGGCCAAGTGCGTCGACGAAGTAGAACTCGCTGTGCGCGCTCTGCCAGAGCATGAAGTCGCTGAGTCGCTGCTCGCCCGAGGTGCGCAGGATGAGATCCGGATCGGGCTGCCCCTGCGTGTAGAGATGTTGGGCGATAAGTTCGGGGGTCAGGATCTCGGCCAGGTCGTCGATCGTTCCCCCGCCGTTGCCGTGACTGCGGACGATGCTGCGCATGGCGTCCGCGATCTCGCGGCGCCCGCCGTAGCCGACGGCCAGGTTGATGTGCAGGCCGGTGCGCTCGCTCGAGTTGCGCTGCGCATCCTGAAGCCGGCCGATCAACTCTTTCGGCAGCCCGTCTGTGGTGCCCACGTGCTGGATGCGCCACTTGCTCTCGGCTGTGAGATCGGTCGCGAGATCGCCGATGATCTCAAAGAGTTGCTCGAGTTCTTCGCTCGAACGCCCCGTCAGGTTGTCCGCCGACAGCAGATAGATCGTCACCACCCGGATGCCGAGCGCGTCGCACCAGCCGAGAAACTCGCGCATCTTGGCGGCTCCCGCGCGGTGCCCGTGTGCGGCGGTTTCAAGCGCGCGTTGGCGGGCCCAGCGGCGGTTGCCGTCGATGATCATGGCGATATGGTGCGGGAGCGGGGCGTCCGTCAACTGGCGGCGCAGACGCGCCTGGTACAGGCCGTAGAGGAAGCCGGGCGTGCCCGTGCTCATCCGCTCTGCCACCACCCCAGATTAGTCCCCCATCCTGGACCCCTAAGATCGGCCCATGAGTGACCCCCGCGGAGACAGCGACGCGGTCGCGGTCGCGCTCCCCTACATCCCGCTGCTCGACGATGCCATCGATCATCCGCCGTACGACCGCAAGCCGACCTGGCGCGGCTGGATTCACGCGGGCACTTTCCCGCTTGCCATCGCCGCCGGCATCGTGCTCATCTGTGTCGCGCACGGCCCCATGGCGAAGGCCAGTTCTGCGGTCTTTATGGCCACCTCGCTGCTGCTGTTCGGCATCTCGGCGGTCTACCACCGCTTCAACTGGAAGCCGACCACGCTGGCGCTGTTCCGCCGCCTTGACCACTCGAACATCTTCCTCCTGATCGCCGGCACCTACACGCCGCTCGCCGTCAACGCACTGCCCTTCCCGAAGAACGCCGTGCTGCTGACGGTGATCTGGACGGGAGCCCTGCTCGGCATCGCTTTCCGGATCTTCTGGCTGAAGGCGCCGCGCTTTCTCTACGTGGCGCTCTACATCGTGCTCGGCTGGGGAGCGATCCTGTATGTCGGAGACCTGGTGGCCGCGAATGTCGCCACGATGGTGCTGGTGCTCGTCGGCGGGTTGTCCTACACAGTCGGGGCGGTCTTCTACGCGCTCAAACGGCCCAACCCGAAGCGTGGAGTGTTCGGCTTCCACGAGCTGTTCCACGCCTGCACGGTACTGGCGTTCCTCTGCCACTGGACCGCGATCCTGCTCCTGGTGCTGAACCCGGCTGCGGGGGCTGCAGGGGCAGCGGGGTAGCGGGGTGGCCCGCAACGTCTCTAGTCTGTCGAGTCGGAACCCGGGCCAACGGACGCCTCGGCCGCTTCCCGCGCGACGCGCTCGCGGATCTCGGCCCGGTAGTTGAGGCGGCGCAGGCGACGAACCATGTCGATGATCAGCAGGATCACGGCGACCATGATCAGCGCGGTGATCACGAAGCCCAAGACGCCGGGCGTGACCAGATTGTCGGACGCGTTCGATGTTGGCACGGGGGATGGAGTCGCGTCGACAAGCTGCCAGAACATAGGAACCCCTCGGATCGCGGGCGTGCGGTCAGGACGACCGAATAACCTGAACTCAGGATACTTGCCTCCCCTGAACGAGCCGACCGAGGACCGATGACCATCGCACTGGACGCCCGCTACGGCCGAACCCGCAGCCGCCGCATCCGCGCGCGGACGATCGCCATCGTCGCCGGAGCCGGCGTGCTCCTCGCCGTCGTCGCCTGGGTGCTCTGGGTCGGGCTGTTCGGAACATCCGCCTCGATCGAAACGCAGGACGTCGGATACACCGTCGTCGACTCGCATACGATCGAGATCCGCTCGCAGCTGAGCACCAATCCGGGTACGAAGGTCAGCTGCAGCATCCAGGCCCTGAATGAGAAATTCGCGATCGTCGGGTGGAAAATCGTGAACCTGCCGGCCGTGACTGACCGCAATCGGGTCTTCGTCGAACGCATCCGCACCTCCGAGCCCGCTCTCAGCGGCTTG
Source organism: Microbacteriaceae bacterium (assembly GCA_043779945.1). Lineage (GTDB taxonomy): Bacteria > Actinomycetota > Actinomycetes > Actinomycetales > Microbacteriaceae > Lysinimonas. The sequence goes on along the minus strand of JAYWDH010000025.1, from coordinate 5,248 downwards.
ATCGGCTCGTGCTGGCTGACCTAGGCTAAGCAGTCGGCCGCGTTAGCGCGGTCCGTTCTATTCGAGGAGCCCACATGACCGAGACGGTTGCAAACACCTGGTTGACCCAGGAGTCCTACGACCGGCTGTCCGCCGAACTCGAGGAGCTCAGCGGTCCCGCGCGCATCGACATCGCCAAGAAGCTCGAGTCGGCGCGCGAGGAGGGTGACCTCAAGGAGAACGGCGGATACCACGCCGCGAAAGACGAACAGGGCAAGATCGAGGCGCGCATCCGCCAGCTGACGCAGCTGCTTCGCACTGCCACAGTCGGCGAGCCGCCGGAGAGCCACGGCGTCGTCGAGGTCGGCACCGTTGTCACCGCGACGATCGCCGGCGACGAGAGCACATTCCTGCTCGGCAGTCGCGAGATCGCCGACGACTCGAGCGATATCGAGGTGTACCCGGAATCCAGCCCGCTCGGCCAGGCGATCCTCGGCCTGAAGGTCGGTGCCACAACCAAATACACCGCGCCGAACGGCCGCGAAATCGCCGTCAAGGTGACCAAGGTGGCCACCTACACGGGCTAGTCGAACGGTCCCCGCTTTGACGCCGTTTCCTGTGGTGGAACCTTACTGCTCGACCCGCGGCTCGTAGCCCTCGTCACGCAGGTGCTGCAGCACGAGTTCCGCATGCTCGGCGCCGCGCGTCTCCATGCTGATTTCGATCTCGACCTCGCTGATCTGCAAGCCGAATCCGTGCCGGGTGTGCAGCACCTCGACCACGTTGGCGTTGGCGTTGGCGATGATCTCCGCAATGCGCGCCAACTGGCCTGGGCGATCCGGCAGCGGGATGCTGACCACCAGGTAACGCGCCGAGGCCACCAGGCCGCGGCTAATGATGCGCTCCATGATCATCGGATCGATATTGCCTCCGCTGAGGATCACGACGGTTGGACCATCGAGCTGAATCTCCCCGGCGAGCAGCGCCGCAACGCCGATGGCGCCGGCCGGCTCGACGACCATCTTGGCGCGCTCAAGGAGCACGACGATCGCCTTCGCGATCTCGTCATCCTCAATGGTGACGATTTCGTCGACCGTGCGCCTGATGATCTCGAAGTTGAGGGCACCCGGGCGCGCGACCGCGATCCCGTCGGCGATCGTGGGCAGCGTGGCAATCTTCTGCGGGGATCCCGCCGCGAGCGAGGGCGGGTAGGCCGCAGCGTTGGATGCCTGCACCCCGATCACGCGCACCCGGCGGCCAAGCTCCGGCTCGAGTTGCGCGAACACGGACGCGATGCCCGAGATGAGGCCGCCGCCGCCGATCGGCACGATCACGTTCGCGACGTCCGGAACCTGGTCGAGGATTTCAAGGGCCAGCGTTCCCTGGCCCGCCACGACATCCGGGTGGTCGAAGGGCGGGATGAGAACCGCGCCGGTCCGCTCGGCGAACTCGGCCGCGGCCTGCAGCGTCTCATCGACGATGGCGCCGTGGAGTACGACGTCGGCGCCGTAGCCGCGCGTCGCCTGCAGCTTAGGCAGGGCGACGCCGAGCGGCATGAAGATGGTGGCGCGGATGCCGAGCTCCCGGGCGGCGAGCGCGACGCCCTGTGCGTGGTTGCCGGCGGATGCCGCGACCACACCGCGCGCCTTCTCTTCTTCGCTCAGCTGCGCGAGGCGGTTATACGCGCCGCGGATCTTGTACGAGCCGGTGCGCTGCAGATTCTCGGCCTTGAGGTGCACGCGCTGGCCGAGCGCCTCGGAGAGAAAGCGCGAGTCCTCCATGGGGGTCGTCGAGACGACGGCCGCCACGCGCTCGCGGGCGATCCGGATCTCGGCGAGCGTCGGCCCGGGCAGCCCCTCACGACGTGGCTTGGCTTCGGGCACGCCGAGCACCTTTCGTAGCGGGAACGACATCGCTGACGCTCGGGTGGGGATTCTCGCGCCACTCGCCGCGGCCGATGTAGCCGACAATCACGTTCAGCGTCGCGACGACCGGCACGGCAAACAGGGCACCCGGGATGCCGCCGATCAGGGCTCCGGTTGCCACCGCAAGGACGACGGCCAGCGGATGCACCTTGACCGCGTTGCCCATGACGAATGGCTGCAGTACATGTCCCTCGAGCTGCTGCACGAGCACGACCACGCCGATCATGATCAGCGCCGGGATCGGGCCGAGGAAGACCAGGGCGATGAACACCGCGATCACGCCGGTGGCGACAGCGCCGACGACCGGGATGAACGATCCGAGGAAGACCGCGATGGCGATCGGGATGAGAAGGGGAAAGCCGCCTGTGAACAGGCCCAGGATGAAAGCGCCCAGGCCGATGCCAACGGCATCCACGAACGCGACGAAGATCTGCACCCTCACAAAAGTGGTGAGCGTGATCCAGCCGGCCTCGCCCGCTCCGATCAGCGCGGCACGCGAGCGCACCGGGAACAGGCGAACGACCCAATGCCAGATCCCGCGTCCGTCGATCAAGATGAACAGCGTGGAGAACAGCGTGATCAGTAATCCGGCGAGCACGTGTCCGGCGGTGGTGCCGACCGTGAGTGCACCGCTCAGCAGGCCGGAGGAGTCCTGTTTGATGCCGATGACCAGCTGCGAGAAGTAGGCGTTGATGTCCTTCTCGGTGAGGCCCAGTGGCGAGTCGAGGAGGAAGGTCTTCAGGTCGGCATAGCGCGCGATGGTCTGCTTCTGGAGGGCGGGGTAGCCGCGAATGATGAAGGACACCACCAGGTAGAGCAGTCCGCCGATGATCGCCAGGATCCCGATCTCGCTGACCGCGACGGACGCCCATTTCGGCCAGTGCCAGCGCAGTTGCAGCCACTGCGAGAACGGGACGAGAAGGGCCGCTAATAGCAGCGCGATCATGAAGGGTATGACGATCTCGCGAAGCTGGATGAAAAGGAAAACGACGACCGCCACGACGCCGAGCACGACGAGAACGCGCCACGACCACTCGGACGCGATTCGGACACCGGGGGTCAGGCTGCTGTCGACACTCTTCGCCGTCTGCGCGCTCTTTACCGAGCTGCCGGCGGGCGTCGAGTCGTCACGGGAGCGGGTGGCCACTTCGCCAGTCTAGGCGGCTGTGCCTCCGCGTTCCGCTGCCTGCGCCGCGCGCGGAGCGGCGAGAACGCGCTTGCCCTTGACACGCAGCTTGACCGCATCGCCGGGCTGGAGCGCGTCTGCGACATCGTGCTGGAACGAGATCACCGATGCGTCCTCGAGACGCACCTGCGTGCGGCGCAACGATCCGAGGAAGCTCGAGGTCACGACCGTTGCGGCGAATCCCTTGTCATCGAGCACAATGTCTTCCGGACGGATGAAAGCTGTCACTGGGCCGTCTGGCATCGGGGCGTTGATCAGTTCGAGCCGCTTGCCCAAGATGGTGACGAGGCCGCCGTCGAGCTCCGCGGGAACCTGATTGCTCAGGCCGATGAAGTTCGCAACGAAGGCCGACACCGGCGAGGTGTAGAGCTCCTCGGGGGTGCCGATCTGCTCGATGTTGCCATCTTTCATGACGGCAACCCGGTCGGCCACCGCGAGCGCCTCCTCCTGGTCATGCGTCACGAATACGGTCGTGATCCCGAGTTCGGTCTGGATGCGACGGATCTCGTCGCGCAGTTGCACCCGCACCTTGGCATCGAGCGCCGACAACGGCTCGTCGAGCAGCAGAACGCGGGGGCGGGTCACCAGGGCACGGGCGAGGGCGACGCGCTGCTGTTGACCGCCGGAGAGCTGGTGCGCGTAGCGCCCCGAAAGCTGGGACAGCCCGACGAGCTCGAGAGCCTCATCAGCGCGCGCCTTACGTTGTGCGGCGTCGACCTTGCGCATGCGCAACCCGAACTCGACGTTCTCGCGCACGGTCATATGCGGGAACAGCGAATATGCCTGAAAGACCATGCCGATGTCGCGCCTGTTGGCGGGAACATCCACCACATCCTTTCCATCAATCAGGATGTGACCATCGGTGACCTGCTCGAGACCGGCCAGGGCGCGCAGCACAGTGGTCTTGCCGCAGCCCGAGGGCCCGAGCAGGGCGATGAACTCGCCCGGCTTGATCGACAGGTCGACGCCGGTGAGGGCGCGATGCCCCGCGTAGTCCTTGATGACGTCCTGGAGTTCGACGGTGGCACCAGGCGTGGCACCAGGCGTGGCACCGACCGCGGCGAGCCGAATGGGCGAAGTTTTGAGAAGGCTCATGCTGATGTCCTGTTCCTGCCGACGGAACCAAGCCGCCCGATGATGAGAAGGAGAACGAAGGCGAAGAGGAGGGCGAGTACCGCAAAAATCGCCCCGACATACGGGTCGGTGCGCTGCAGGAAGACGAGCGCGGTCTGGAACACGTTGCGGCTGAGGAACGTCGCGATCGTGTACTCGCCGAGAACTACGGCGATCGTGATGAAGCTGGCCGCGAAGATGCCGCGGCGCAGGTTCGGCAGGATCACCCGCCCCAGCACGCTCCCCCAGCTCGCCCCGAGCGACAGAGCTGCTTCGCTGAGCACGATCAGGTCGAAAGCCGCCATGTTCGCCGCGATAGGTCGGTACGCATACGGGAGCACGATCACACCGACCGCAAAAGCGAGCGTCCAGGGTGCGCTCCCGAAGATGCCAACTACCACGGAGTAGACGGGTACGAAACCGACCACGAGAACGACGGTAGGGATCGTGATCGGGATAATGCAGACGAACTCGAGCACCCGGCGCAGCTTCGGAAAGCGAAGTTCGACGAGCAGCATCGTCGGCAGCAGGAGGACGAGCACGATGACGACAGTGATCACACAGATGACCAGGGAGTTGCCGATGCCGTTGAATAACTCCTGGTGGGCCCCGCTGCTGGCCGGGTCGAAAATTGCGAGGTAGTGCAGCGGTCCGTAGCTCTGCACGCTCTTGACCGGCTGGCCAGCCCGAAGGGTGAACTCGATCAGCGCGACGATCGGGGCAGTGAACAGGATCGCGGCGAGGATCAAGATGACGTAGCGGGTCGGGCGGCTGGGCACCGCACCGAATCGCAACTGCTTCGCGAGGCGAAGCCTCGCGGGGCGTTGGGCGTCGATCAGCTCACCGATGAGCGGCGCGATGACTCCCGCTGGATCCGCGGCGGCCGAGACCTGGCTCATCGCTGCCACCTCGCCGCGCGGCGCTGGAGCAGGCCGTAAGCCGACATGAGCAGCACCATCACGATCACCATACCGAGAGCGAGCACACCGGCGATATTGGCGATTCCGACCACGGTTTCACTGCTGGTGGCCTGTTTGATCGCCAG
>JAYWDH010000024.1:0-7413 GCA_043779945.1 Microbacteriaceae bacterium | reverse complement strand
TCACCGGCTACGACTCCGACGCCTCGATGAGCCGCATCGGCAGCATGAACATGCAGCTGCACGGCATCGAGAATCCGACGATCGAGCGCCGCGACTCCCTCGCCGAGGAGCACGCGCTCGCCGAGGGCGGCTACACCCTGGTGCTCGCGAACCCGCCGTTCGCCGGCAGCCTCGACTACGAGACGACCGCCAAAGACCTGCTGCAGATCGTGAAGACGAAAAAAACCGAGCTGCTCTTTCTGGCGCTGATGATCCGCCTGCTCAAGAACGGCGGACGCGCCGCGGTGATCGTGCCCGACGGCGTGCTGTTCGGCTCGTCCACCGCCCACAAGGCGCTGCGCCGGATGCTGGTCGACGACCACAAGCTCGAAGCGGTGATCAAGCTGCCGAGCGGCACCTTCAAGCCGTACACCGGAGTGTCGACCGCGATTCTGCTCTTCCAGAAGACCAGCTCGGGCGGCACCGACAACGTCTGGTTCTACGAGGTGCAAGCCGACGGCTTCACCCTCGACGACAAGCGCACCCCGATCGAAGCGAACGACCTCCCGGATGTCGTCACCCGCTGGTCGAGCCTGTCGAGACCCGATTCGCCGGAGAAGGACCGCCCCAGAACCGCCCAATCCTTCCTCGTCCCGCGCGAAGAGATCGCCGCCCAGGGCTACGACCTCTCCCTCAACCGCTACAAGGAGGTCGAGCACGAGGTCGTCGAGCACCGCGACCCCCAGGAAATCCTTGCCGAGTTGATGGAGCTGGAGCGCGAGATTCAAGATGCGACGGCGGCGTTGGCGGAGTCGCTGAAGGCGTCCGCGTGAGTTGGCCCGTGGTGGCGCTGGGCGACATTTGCGAACTGAAATACGGGAAAAGTCTCGCTGCATCGGTTCGACAGGATGGACCGTTCCCCGTTATGGGCTCGAACGGCGTTGTCGGGTCACACAACTCGGCAATCACCGCAGGCCCAACTGTCGTTATTGGGCGTAAGGGTTCGATCGGGGCTGTGGCATACACCGGCGGGCCGTCGTGGCCGATTGACACTACGTATTTCGTCGATGCATCGACGACGGCTCAAGATCTTCGATGGCTCTACTGGAGGCTTGCAAGCCTCGGGCTTGAGAAGATGAACAAGTCGGCTGCGGTTCCCGGACTCAATCGAGACGATGCTTATCGAGTCACTTTCCCGCTCCCACCCCTCCCCGAGCAGCGCCGAATCGCATCCATCCTCGACGAGGCTGAGTTACTTCAATTGACCGCCATTCGCTCGATAGACGGCCTGAACGGCCTTGCAGGCTCGATCTACTCACAGCTGTTCGAAACCCCAGGCGCCAGCGGTCGCGCATTCCCAGCGTCTCTCCTCGGCACGATTGGCACTCTGGAACGGGGGGTGTCTCGCGCCCGACCAAGGAATCGCCCGGATCTACTGGCTGGAGTCCACCCTCTTGTCCAAACTGGCGACATTGCCAATGCTGACGGATACGTTTCGAGTCACCGTCAGACCTACAGCGACGCGGGGCTTGCCCAAAGCCGGATGTGGCCAGCCGGAACCCTCGCGATAACGATCGCAGCGAATATCGCGAAGACCGCCATATTGACTTACCCGGCTTGCTTTCCCGACAGCGTCGTTGGGTTCACACCAAAGGGTGGAATTCAGTCTGAGTATGTTCGATTCTGGTTGCGAGGCGTGCAGAAGACTTTGGAGCTTCAGGCGCCTTCGTCCGCTCAGAAGAACATCAATCTCGAAATCCTTCGCGGACTCCGCATTCCCATCCCTCCAGATTCGCTTCAACTGCATTTTGTGGAGTCAATCCATCGGATAGAAAAACTGAAGGAGAAAGCAAGATCGAGGTCCGCCAAGTTTGACGAGCTCTTCGCCTCCCTGCAGTACCGCGCCTTCCGAGGAGAACTGTGACCGGTGACTTCATGCGAGCTGGCACGCCGAAATGGCGTGGGTTCAACTCGGACGACGCCACGCTCGAACGCGCTCGGGTACGGCAGACAACGGCTATGCGCTACGCAGCTCCGGTGCTTTTCGACCAGTAGTCTTCGAAGTCCGTGTTCAATCGTTCGGCACTTCCACTGGCCGACATTTCGGACTTGTTCCCCGACATGACCGTTCCCACGTCGGGCACGTTGTAGGCAGAAGTAGCACCGATAATCCAACGGTCATGGGCGTCGCGCACCAGCGTCGAGTCGATGAATCTCCATTCGAGCTCGATCCCGCGCTGGAGTAGTTCGTTCCTTAGCGCCCGGTAAGCCTTCATAGCTTTCGGCGTCGAGTTATCCAGGAGCTTAAGCGAGAGGATGCGGACTTCACTGATCTGATTTCCATCAGCGACATCCGCCAGTGCCTCAAGTCCCGCTGGCTGGAAGTGCTTGTCGAGCCAGAAGATGTGCCCGCTGCACTGCTTCAAGACTCGCCCCAACCACATCACATTGGAAAATGGCGTCTCTCGACTAAGGAAGATTGTCGAAGGCACTTGACCGCCGCTGAGCGGCGGTATCAAGACAGTGACGTCGCCTTTGTTCCTCACGTAGCGAATCACTTCGAAACGGTCGAGCAGCACGAGAAGTGTGCCGAGTTTCCGATCGGTGAGGTCCGCACCCAGCCCCACGTTTCGCAACACGGATTCGACCACCGTCTTATCGACGTTCGGAACGCCAAACAGCCTCTGCGAGAGCGCCTCGGCCGGGCGGTAATCACGAAGGGCTGTCTGCATAACAACCACGAGGGTCGTCTCGTCTTTGTTGACGAAGGCGCCCTCGAAGTACGCCTGACCGAGCTCGGTCAGTCTGCTCTCTGAGTTCAGTAGCCCGAGTTCAAGCAGGAAATCGGCGTCTGAGCCGTCTGATAGGCGACGTTCGCCTGCCGACCGCAACTGGACCTCGTACTGCTCCCAGGGCTTGACCGGGTACCCCATCTGGCTACTCTTCGTCTTCGTCCGCTGGGGTGCCAATCAGGTCAGCCAGCTTCTGGACCGCTCCAATGACTGATCCAATTTCGACAAAGACCTTGCCGTCGAACGGCCTACTTGAGCTAATCGTCAGGGTGATCTCGCCATTGGAGGTGGGCCAGGTCTGGTTGACGACGGGAGGCGTCGAGACGCGCCGCTTCTTGATGAGAACCTCGGGCTCGTCAACAATAAATTCGCGATCGACTTCCGTGCCGTAGATCGCCGTCTCGGTGACTCCGTGGACGTCTGCGGGAGCTGAAAAAAGCTGCACAACGTCAGCGCTCATCTTCTTGGCCAGCCCTACAGCGGTTGCGCTCTCTACGAAGGAGTTCGCGAAGGCGTCCTTGGATTTCGCAGCAACACCGTGACTCGTCACGGCAGTGTTTGCAACCGAGGCGATCTTGAGGTCTGTGCCCTTCGCCATGTCGTTGTAGATCTCGACATAGAGCTTGCAGTTATTGAACGCCTCGAGCATCGCCTTTTGAGCTGCTTCAGGGGACGTCGGGTGAGCAATCTGAAGCGCGCGATCTGTCAATGCAAATGAGTCTGCGGGCGCAGAGATCACAAGGCCCCAGTCTCGAAGGGCAGCAGCCTTGGCGCGCCAGGCACCGCTATTCGCGGTGGTGTGTCCCGCGTACGCAGCTAGGGCGTTGGCCGTGTGCACCTTGCCATAAGCGCCGGCCTCGCTAACGATCTTCATGGCCGTGGGCAATGAGATCACGGGGAACCCGGTTCCCCGGGTCTTTGTTACTGATGCAGTAGTTGCTGGCCTTTCGGGTTCTGCCACGATTTGTACTCCCGGTTCCTAAGGTGGATGTCTTCAGTATACTAAAGACTGTTGCATCGTCAAACAGGATATCGTCACGATGAACAGTACGGAAGGCACTCCTCGCCACCCGACAGCGTGGAGGCCGACGAGGTTGCCGAGCTCGCGTCATCCAATCCGATCGATCGGATCGACGCCGCCGTCGATGAACTGGTGGCCGCACTCGAAGACCGGGTCTACACGGCCCTGCACCAGATAGAGGACCCGTACGACTTTGAGCATCTCGTGACCGACTTCGTCGCCCGGCTCGGGTACGGCGAAGAGTACGAGGTGACGGCGCGGTCCGGCGACCTGGGCATCGACGGGATCGTGCATCGCGACCGTCTCGGACTCGATCGCGTCTACATCCAGGCCAAGCGGTACAAGGTGGATCACCCGGTCAGCGCCGAGGCGGTGCGCGCGTTCATTGGCAGCCTGGGTCTGCATCGCGCGTCGGCCGGGGTGATGATTACGACATCCACGTTTGCGAAGACCTCGCGGGAGGAAGTCGAGCGCACGCACAGCACCAACATCCGGCTCGTCGATGGGCGTGAGCTGGCGCGGCTCATGGTCAAGTACGACATCGGAGTCACCGTCGAGCGCACCATCGCGATCAAACGGCTCGACCCGTCGCAGCTGTTTGTGAGCAGCGAGATCGCGTGACTGATCCGGGTTCAGTCGTAGATGTCGGAGCGATGGGCCACCGTCAGAGCGATGACGACGAGCCGCGCATCCTGGATCTCCGCGATCAGCCGATAGTCGCCGATTCGGTAGCGCCAGTAGCCCGCCAAGTAGCCGGTGAGTCCCTTGCCGCGAGTTCGCGGGTCATCACGGGCGCCGATCTCCTCGAGATAGCTGATGACGCGACGCTGGACGGACTTGTCGAGATTGGCGAGCGCCTTGTCGAATGCAGGGGTCGTCTCGACGTGCCACACGGTCAGAGGTTCAGCTCGGCCTTCAGCTCACTCAGGGGGCGCGAGGACTTGCCGCTGGCTTCGTAGCTCTTGACGGCGGCGAGAGCCCAGTCGTGCTCGGCCTCGCTATCTGCGCGGGAGATGAAGTCCGTGATGAAGTCGCGGATGATGGTCGCCGTATTCGTACCGCGCGCAGCAGCGATCATCTTGAGGTGCTGACGATCGGCGGCGGGGATCTCGATGACGAGTTTGGCTTTCGGTTCCATGCACACATTGTACCTACATTTACAGAGATACAGGAATACAGTTAGACCATACCTCCGGTAGCACCGAGGTAGTATTGCGGTATGAAACTCAGTGTCAGTCTTCCTGACGAGGATGTAGCCGTCCTTGATGAATATGCTCGCGCTGCCGGCCTGCCTTCGAGGTCGGCCGCTGTGCATCATGCGGTACGTATGCTTCGCCTTCCCGAACTGGAACAGGATTACGAAGCCGCCTGGAGCGAGTGGGAGGCCTCCGGCGACCACGCGGCGTGGAGCGTGACCACGGCTGACGGAATCGCCGATGCTGCGCGGTGAGATTCGGCTCGTCGATCTCGATCCAGTGCGCGGAAGCGAGGCCAACAAGCGACGTCCGGCAGTGATCGTCAGCAACGATCGGGCGAACTCGGTCGCACAGAGGCTTGGCCGCGGAATGGTCACTGTCGTGCCTGTCACCAGCAACACCGACCGGATTTTCCCTTTTCAGGCCCTCCTGGCCGCCAGCGCGACGGGGCTACCGCGAGACTCCAAGGCCCAGGCCGAGCAGGTCCGCTCGATCGCAGTCGAGCGACTCGGCGCAATCCTCGGGCATGCCTCTGGGGAAGTCATGGCGCAGCTCGACGACGCCTTGCGTCTTCACCTGCAGCTGTAGAGGCGCTCGCCGTTGAGCAGGCGGGCGCCGCCATCGGCAGCGCCCGCCTGATCGTCACTGAAGGGCGATCGACCAGTTTCCGTCGGCCGTCACCGTCACGATTTCGGGGCCTTTCGTCCAGCGGACGGTGCCGTTGTAGGCACCGATCTGGTTGACGACGAGGTTGGTCTGGTCGCCGTAGGTCCAGACGGCGAAGTTGCTGGAGCCGTCGTGGGTGAGGGTCGCGGCGCCGGCGTTTCCGCGGTAGATGAGCACGTCATCCCCGTGACCGGTGGTGCCGGTGGCGTCGAAGGTGCGGAGCGCGCGGATCGAGTGCAGAGTCACGGTCCAGTTGCCGTCGGCGGTGATCTGCAGCGACTCGGTGTGCTGCGTCGACTGCTTGCCAAAGAGCACGGTGCCGTTGTAGGCGCCGATCGTGTTCACCAGCAGGTCGAGCTGGGTCACGTTCGCGTCGAGCGACCAGACGGCGAAGTTGGACTTGCCGTCATGGGTGATGGTGGCGACACCGGGCTCGTCGGCTCCGTCGACGGCCGAAGCCTTGATCACAGCGTCGCCGTGGCCGGTCAGTACCAGGTCGGCAGGGACCGGCACCACCGTCGGCGTGGGGGTGAGCGTCGGCTTCGCGGCCAAAGTCGCTGCTGAGCTGGAAGCCGATCCACTGTTTGTTCCGCCATCGAGCGCTGAGGTGCGCGAGGTCAACGCTGCGCCGGCGACAATCGCGACGATGCTCACGATGATCGCGACCAGCAGCGAGACGGCACCCAGGATGATGCCGGTCAGCGCGAAACCCCGGCGCGGGGTCTTGCGGGTGAGGGCGACGATCCCCAGCACCGTGGCGAGGATCGCGGGAACGAACGCGGCAAAGCTGGGGCCGGGGATGATCGCGAAGACGGCTGCCACGATCCCGAGCACCAGAGCAGCGACGGCGAGGCCGGACTTCGGGGGAGTGGGCGGTGGGGTGACGGGCGGCGCTGCTTGGGTGGCTGCGGGGATCGGGGGAGCCGGCGGCTCCTGTGCTGCGGGCTCGGGGCTGTGGATGTCGGACATGGTGACTCCTTGCGAGTGACTGCACCGCATCCATCAGATGCGGGACTCGCCGAGTGGCAAGTCGAGCAGTTCATCGGAAGCCACTGACATTTCGTGTGGTCAGGCGGTCAGAGTGCGCACCTTGAGCTCGGGGAACTTATTGAAGTCACGGTCGAAGGTGACGAACTCGTCGACGCCGTGGTCGAGGCAGATCGCAGCGATCTTTGCGTCGTGAACCACAGGGCCCGTGATGTCGTGGTCGCGAACAAGTCGTGACAGCGTTTCCCAATGATTACGGGACTCGGAAAGGAGCGTGAGCGAGGGTGACGACAACCATTCCTCGATCTGCGCGAGTGCGACAGCCGGACCCGGCAGATGAGGGAAGCGCGACCGTCGCGTGACAGCACCAAAGAACTCATGGATGCAAGGCCACGCAATGGCCCATGGAGCGCCCGAGCCTGCCAAGGAATCCATCAATGCCGTGCTGACGTCGTGCCGAGGGGAATCACTGGAGTAGGCGTGAATGAGGATGTTGGTATCCACCGAACGCATGTCACCACTCAATTTCGCGGTCGTTGGACTCGCGGTAAAGCCGCTTGAGTTCCGCCTGATCGAGATCAGCAGGCCAACCTAGGTTCACGCTCATGTCGCGGAGTTTGAACGGCTTTCGAGGCGTCGCTTCGTCTTCCACGACGAGACGCATCAGCGCCTCTCGCACGAGTTCACGCGAGGTGGTCCCGCGGGCTCGCGCGATGCGTTTCACTTCGGCGACCAACGTCTCGGGTAGGTCGAATGTCGTCTTCATGGGCAT
>JAYWDH010000023.1:0-18854 GCA_043779945.1 Microbacteriaceae bacterium | reverse complement strand
GCGGAAGTGTTGCCGCCCGCGTAGTTCGTGTTCTTGGGGTCAGCGCCGAGCCGGTTACTGCGCGAGACGAGTTCGGATGCCGTGCTCATGGTTCCTTCGGGGTGGTGGTCTGTGCCGGTGGTCTGTGCCGGTGTTCGTGCCGGTGGGGCGAGGACCGCGGCGCGGATCAGGCCTCGCGGGCCTTCGGGGAGCGGTCATTCGTTTGCGACGGATCGTGCTCGATGGCGTCTCCGAGCACCTCGTCGATGCGCGTCATCAGCTCGGCCGGAATCACCACCCCCGACGCCTTCACGTTCTCGGCCACCTGCTCGGGCCGCGAGGCACCGATGATGGCTGCGGCGACGTTCGGGTTCTGCAGCACCCACGCGACCGCCAGTTGCGCCGAGGTCAGCGAGAGCTCCGCCGCGATCGGGGCGAGGCCCTGCACCCGCGTAAGCACGTCATCCGTGAGCCAGCGCGCCATCGCGCCGGCTCCACCCTTGTCGTCGGTCGCGCGTGAGCCTTCGAGGAGCGGGGCCCCCGGAAGGTACTTGCCGGTCAGTACACCCTGCGCGATGGGGGACCAGACGATCTGTGAGACGCCGAGCTCGATCGACGCCGGCACGATCCTTCCCTCGATGACGCGCCAGAGTGCGGAGTACTCGGGCTGATTCGAGATGAGCTGGACGTTGAACTGCTCGGCGAGCGCGTGACCGGCGCGCAGCTGCGACTCGGTCCATTCGCTCACGCCGATGTAGAGCGCCTTGCCCTGGCGGACGATGTCAGCGAAGGCCTGAAAGGTCTCCTCCAGCGGCGTCTCGTAGTCGAATCGGTGTGCCTGGTACAGGTCGACGTAGTCGGTCTGCAGGCGGGTCAGCGAGGCGTCGATCGACTCCAGGATGTGTTTGCGCGAGAGACCGACGTCGTTGTGGCCCTTGGGTCCGGTCGGCCCGAACACCTTGGTGAAGATCTCGATGGATGCCCGACGTTCACCCTTCAGAGCCTCGCCCAGCACGCTCTCCGCCTTCGTGTTGGCGTAGACGTCGGCGGTGTCGAAGGTGGTGATCCCGGAGTCGAGCGCCGCGCGCACGCAAGCGATCGCGGTGTCGTTCTCGACCTGTGATCCGTGGGTGAGCCAGTTGCCGTAGGTGATCTCCGAGATCTTGAATCCCGAGTTGCCGAGGTAGCGGAACTCCATCAGTGCGTGTCTCCGATCGATGTCAGTTGGTCCTCGAGGTGGAAGACCTCGCGAAGCTTCGGGGCACCCTGGTCGGGGCGGTCGCCGCCGAGGGCAACGAAGAAGCGCGCAGCTTCAGCCTCCCACTCGGCGGTGTCTGGATCGAGGGCCAGGGTGCGGGCCGATGCCACGTCGTCCTCCACCTCGTAGTAGCCGATCAGCATGCCGTCGTCGCGCAGGAAGAGCGAGTAGTTGCTTCGCCCGGCCCGCTCGATGGCGCGCAGCATCTGCGGCCAGACGGCGGTGTGCCGCTGAATGTATTCGTTGATCAGCTCGGGCCGAACCTGCAATTCGAAGCAGACGCGCCGCATCTGCCGGGTTCCAGACATCAGGCGCCCCAGCCAGCCTGGTTGCCGCCGACGCGTCCACTGATGATTGAGGCACCGTAGCCGCTGGCCGCGTACGCTGCCATCGGGTCGGCGGGCAGGCCGCGCGACTCGCGCCAAGCGGCCAGTTGCGGGCGAACATCCGTGTAGAAGGCGTCCATCATGATGCCGTTGCCAGCCAGGATGTCCCCGGCGTGCTGCGCCGCGGTCAGGGCTTCGGTGTTGACGAGCAGAGCGCGCGCCGTCATCTCTTGCACGTTGAGCACGCTGCGGATCTGACCGGGGATCTTGTCCTCGATGTTGTGGCATTGGTCGAGCATGAAGGCCACGTCCGACTCGGAGCCGTATCCACCGCCGCGCACGACCTCGACGAGGATGCGGAAGAGCTGGAACGGGTCGGCCGCGCCGACGATGAGGTCGTCATCCGCGTAGAACCGCGAGTTGAAGTCGAAGGAGCCGAGCTTGCCGAGACGCAACAGCTGCATGACGATGAACTCGATGTTGGTGCCAGGGGCGTGGTGGCCGGTGTCGAGGCAGACCAGCGCCTTGTCGCCCAGTGAGCTGACCTGCGCGAAGCTGGTGCCCCAGTCGGGAACGTCCATGTGATAGAACGCTGGCTCGAAGAACTTGTACTCGAGCACGAGTCGCTGCCCGTCGCCGATGCGGGCGTAGATCTTCTGCAGCGAGTCGGCGAGCCGGTCCTGGCGGGAGCGCATGTCGTCCTGGCCCGGGTAGTTGGTCCCGTCGGCGAGCCAGATCTTGAGATCGCGCGATCCGGTCTCGTTCATCACCGCGATGCAGTCGAAGTGGTGGTCGATGGCCTTCTGGCGGATGCGCGGATCCGAGTGCGTCAGGCTGCCGAGCTTGTAGTCGTCATCCTGGAAGGTGTTCGAGTTGATGGTGCCGAGGGAGACGCCGTTGTCGGCGGCGTGCTTCGCGAGGTCGGAGAAGCTCGCCACTTTGTCCCACGGGATGTGCAGCGAGACGGTCGGGGCGAGCCCGGTGTACGTGTGTACCTGCGCCGCGTCGGACACCTTCTCGAAGGGGTCGCGGGGCACGCCCGGCTGGGCGAAGACCTTGAAACGCGTGCCCGAGTTGCCGAAGGCCCAGGAGGGCAGCTCGATCGCCTGTTCGGCGAGACGGGGCGCGATGGTCGCGAAGTCAGTCATGGGTGGTTCCTCTTCGGACGGCGATTGCCGATGAATCGTTTCAATGGTGCGTTGACGACACTATCCGCGAGCCGCGGACGCGTCAAGTCGTGGCGCAGGTGGAGTGGATCGCTGGACATGATCGTCCAGTCCATGTTCTGGCGCTGTCGAGACTGGGATGCGGCGGTCCGGTGGGCTTGACTCGACTGATCCTGACCGTACAGAGGAGTGCATATGGGTATCGATGTGAAGCGGGACGCGTGCGTCGGCGCGGGGCAGTGCGCGCTGGTCGCACCCGATGTCTTCGATCAGGACGATGACGGCATCGTGATGCTTCTCCAGACCGACCCCGAGGGCGCCGACCTCACCGCCGCCACGAAGGCCGAACGGCTCTGCCCCGCGCGGGCCATCACCGTCACGGCACGATGACGCGCGCGCCCCGAGTCGTCGTCGTCGGCGCGTCCATCGGCGGTGTGACCGCAGCCGAGACGCTGCGCCGGGAGGGATTCGACGGCGAGATCGTGCTCCTCGGCGACGAGCGTCACCGGCCGTACTTGCGCCCGCCTCTGTCGAAGCAGATCCTCCTCGGCGAGTGGGAGCCCGACCAGGCATCCACCCACACCGTCGCGCAGCTCGACGAGCTCGATATCGACCTGCGCACCTCGTGCGCGGCCGTCGCCCTGGATGTCGCGGCGCGCGTCGTCAGAACCTCGTTGGGTGACGTGCCGTACGACGAACTGGTCGTGGCCACCGGGAGCGAGCCGCGGCGTCCTTCGCTGCTGCCGATGGCCCGGACGCTCCGCACCCTGGACGACGCGCTGGCGCTGCGCGACGGCCTGCGCTCGGCCCGTCGTGTCGCGGTGGTCGGCGCCGGTGTGCTCGGCTCCGAGATCGCGAGCGCCGCCCGCAAGCACGGAGCCGACACCCTGCTGCTCGGACGGTCGGGAACGCTCGCCTTCGGCGCCGTCGGCACGCTCCTGAGCGCGCGGCTCGCCCGGCTTCACGAGGACCACGGGGTCGAGCTTGACCTCCGTGCCGAGATCGTGGGCGCCGAATCCGTTCCCGACGGCACGCGCATCGAACTCGCCGACGGGCGCACAGAACTCGTCGATCTGGTGGTGGCGATGATCGGTGCGACCCCGCGCACGCGCTGGCTCGACTCCTCGACGCTCACGATCGTCGACGGGGTGGTGTGCGACAGCGTCGGGAGAGCGGCGCCCGGGGTCTCCGCGGTCGGGGACGTCGCCGCCTGGGAGAATCCGTTCACCGGCCGGCCCGCGCGCGTCGAGCACCAGAGCAACGCGATCGAGCAGGCGATCGCCGTCGCGCTCCGGATCGTGCACGGCGAGGTCGGCGCGCCGCCGGTGCCGCTCTTCTGGTCCGAGGTGCACGGCACCCGGATCCACGCCTACGGCTGGTTCGATCCCGAGCGGCCGCTCGTCGCGGCGGACGGCGACTCCGCCGACGTCGCTCCGGTGCTGTTGAGCCGGGATGCTGCCGCTCGCGTGCGCGGAGCCGTCGGCTGGAACGCCTCCCCTCGGGACTTCCGGACAGCCCGTGCTGCCGTGCTCCGTGTCCCCGAACTCACCACCCACTGACTAAAGAAGGACCGCCTCATGTCGGACTCCGCATCCTGCCCGTTCCCCGCCCGCTCCCTCCCGGGCGACGGCACCCCACTCGCTCCCTCGCCGCGGATCGCCGAGTGGCGCGACCAGGCGCCGTTCGTGCCGCTCGACTTCCAGGACGGCCACGAGGGCCTCGCCGCCGTCCGGTACGAGGCCGCGGTGAGCGTGCTCCAGGATCCGCGGTTCAGCATGCGGCCGACGCGGATGCCGGTCGGTCCCCCCGTCGACGACGACGGCTCGGCGGAGATCGCGGCCGTGCCGCTCGAATCGCCGGGCGAGCTCGACGAATCGGGACAGCGATCCGACTACCTCAATCTGCTGAACCTCGACGGCGAGGAGCACGCGAAGCTCCGACGCGCGGTCACCGCCCGATTCTCGGTGCGTCAGGCGCGCTCCCGAGAGCCGTGGATCCGGGAGATGGTGACCGAGCAGGTCGCTCTGCTGCGCGAGCGAGGCCCCGTGGTCGACCTGTGGCGGGACTTCGCGCTGCCGATCTCGGCGCGCACCCATTGCCGGGTGATCGGCATCCCCGATCACCGGTACCACCGTTTCGTCGAGTTGTTCGTCGAGCCCTCGACCGCGCAACAGAAGTACGACTTCATCCGGGCCCTGCTCGAGGAGCGTCGCGACGATCCGGGTGAGGACGTCATCACGGACCTGCTCGCCAACCCCGATCTCGATCGAGCGGAGATCGAGGGTCTTCTGCGACTGCTCATGGGTGCGGGCCGCGACTCAGTCGCCTACTTGATCGCCACGGCATCCGTCGCGCTGCTGACCAACCCCGAGCAGCTGGCCCTGCTGCGCGAGGATCGGGAACGGATCCGGCCGGCTGTCGAGGAGTTCATGCGCGTCGGCGCGATGTTCATCACGGTGTTCGCGCGGACCGCGCTCGAGGATGTCGAGATCGACGGCGTCACCATCCCGGCGGGAACGTCGGTGTCGGTCTCCCCGGTCGCGGCGAATCGCGACCCCGCGCAATGGGGCGACGACGCGGAGGACTTCGATGTGGAGCGCGACGCGTTCGGTCACGTCGGATTCGGCTACGGCATCCACGGCTGCATCGGCCAGCAGGTGGCACGCGTCGAGATCCGCGAGGCGATCACGGCGCTGCTCGAGGCGTTCCCCGAACTGCTGCTCGTCTCGGCGGAGCAGCTCGAACCCCAGCCGTTCGCTCACCCCGTCGCGGTCTACGAGGCGGGCGAGGTGCTCGTGCGGCTGGAGCCGGCTCACCAAGAGACGGCCTCATCCGGACACTAGGCTGACGCACTAGATTGGCCGGATGGCCGATGACGACCCGGTGGTGGTGGGTGCCAACCGGTACCGGTTCTCGCCGGGGGAGCACATCGTCAACCCGCACGTGATGAGCGTGTCGTTCATCTGGGTGCTGAGTGGCGGCGGCGAGATCGTGGCGGGCGGCAAGCGGTTTCGGGTCGACAGCCAGCGCGTCGTGCGGCTTCCGTGGCATCACGCGGTGGAGTACCGCGCGGATCAGCGCGGCCCGTTCCACGTCGGCACGCTGCACGTCGTGCCGCGCCACGCGCGCGTCGCGCAGGTCATCCCGCGGGTCGCGCACCTCCGCGGCGACCCCCTCCTGCTCGACCCCGCGCGAAGCGGTGACGCATCCGCCTTCCTGCCGGGGATCTCGTCGACGCGCAACAGCGCCGCGAGGCGCATCGTCGAGTTCGGCACGATCGCCATTGAGCGACTCGGGGAGGACGCGTTCGACGAGGAGTACTTCCGGGCGCTCGGGCGGCTCGTCCTGATCGAGAACGCCTCGTGGGCGGCCGGCCATGCGCACCAGTCGACGCTGCCCGGATCGCTCGAGCTGATGACGACGTTCGTGCGTCACCACATCGCCGAGCCCCTCACCGTTGCCCGCGTCGCCGAGTCCGCGCGCTGCAGCGAGACGACCGCGCAGCGGCTGTTCGCGCGGCACGTCGGCGAGTCGATGCAGTCGTGGATCCGGCGGATGCGGCTGCGCGAGGCCGCCGCCCTGCTGCGCACGACCGGCCTGCGGGTGAGCGAGGTCGCGCAGCTGGTCGGCTACTCGGACCCGCTCTACTTCTCGCGCGCGTTCCGACGCGCGTACGGGGTGGCGCCCAGCCGCTTCGCGCAGACCGAGCTGCGGCCCTGACACCCAGCCGCCTCCCTGCGCGTGCCCGTCCAGTCCATGTTTTCAGGCGTTCAGCACCGGCCCGCCAGGGTCCGGCATCCGTACCGTCGACTACACGAGGGCGCGGTCGCAGCGCCCGAGCGTGAGGGAGCGCAGATGGCGGTGCATCGTCGACCATTCGGTCGGACCGGATGGGACATCAGCGAGGTCGCCTTCGGGGCCTGGCAGCTCGGCGGGCAGTGGGGTCCTGTGGACGACGACGCCTCGGTCCGTGCCCTCCTCGACGCCTACGAGCGCGGCATCAACTTCGTCGACACCGCCGAGATGTACGGATCCGGCCACAGCGAGGAGGTCGTGGGACGCTCGATACGCGAGTGGACGGGCGAGCGCGTCCGCGTCGCGACCAAGGTCCAGCCCATCCGCTGGCCGGATCCCGCTCAGGACGACCCGGCGATCGGCGCCGCGTACCCCGCCGACTACCTGCGCGGTCAGGTCGAGGCATCCCTCCGGCGTCTCGACGTCGACCGGCTCGACCTGATCCAGCTGCATTGCTGGATGCCGAGCGGCCTGCACGATCGGGACTGGCTCGACACCCTTCACGCGATGCGCGACGAGGGCACGGTCGACCGCATCGGCGTCTCCCTGCGCGACTACCGGCCCGATGAGGGGGTCGAGCTCGCCCGTTCGGGGCTCGTCGACTCGATCCAGGTCATCTACAACCTGTTCGAGCAGTCGCCCGAGACGGAGCTCTTCGCGGCTGCGGCTGCCTCACAGACCGCGATCATCGTGCGCGTCGCTCTCGACTCGGGATCGCTCAGCGGCGCGTGGACCCCGGGGAGCTACGAGGACTGGGCCGAGGGATCGGTGCTGAAGACGATGTTCCGAGGCGAGCGCTTCACGCAGACGCTGGAGCGCGTCGCGGCGATCCGCGAGGTCGCCGACGAGTTCTACGACTCCCTGGACGAGGCCGCCATCCGGTTCGTTCTGGACCGCCCCGAGGTCTCGACCGTGATCATCGGGATGACCTCGGCGGATCGGATCGAGCGTAACGTCGGGTTCGGCGACGGTCGTGGCCTCGCGCCGGGGCTCCGTGAGCGGCTGGCGGGATTCGAGTGGAAGCGGAACTTCTACACATGACCGCCTCGCCGGAACTCGGACCCGCCGCCGCCATCGACCGCCTGAGCCCGCAGCAGATCGAGGCGCGACTCGCCCGCGCGTCGGTCGCCTACCTCCCGCTCGGCTCGCTCGAGTTCCACGGACCGCACCTGCCGATCGGACTCGACGCGCTCACGGCGTACGGCATCTGCCTGGCGGCCGCCGAGTGTACCGGCGGCGTCGTCCTTCCCGCGATGCATCAGGCGGTCGGGGGAGAGCACACCCGCTATCCGTGGACGCTGATGTCGCGCTCGGCAGAGCCGATCGAAGTGCTCCTGACCGAGACGCTGGCGCGGTTGGACGAGCTCGGCATCCGACGCGTCGTGCTCCTCAGCGGCCACTTCGCCAGCGAGCAGCAGGATCTCGTCGCGCGCGTCGTCGATGCCTGGAACGCGACCGGTGCAGCGCTGGTCGCCGTCGGCCGCACGCTCGGCCAGGCGCCGAATCCGCCCGTCGCCCCCGACCACGCGGGCCGCTTCGAGTCGCTGCTGCTGCAGGCGCTCACCCCGGAGCTGGTGGACGTCAGCCGACTTCCCGACCCGGGCGCCTTCCCGGCGCCGAGCGGCGAGGATCCGTTCGGTGCCGACCGCCATCGCCCCGAGCATCCGCTGCACGGCGTGTTCGGTGCCGATCCGCGGAGCCTCGACCCGGACGACGCGGCTCCACTGCTCGAGTACCTCGTCGCGTGGGTGGTCGACCTCGCGACCGGATACCAGGAGGGGAGCTCGATCGCCTGTTCGGCGAGACGGGGCGCGATGGTCGCGAAGTCAGTCATGGGTCGTTCCTCTTCGGACGGCGATTGCCGATGAATCGTTTCAATGGTGCGTGATGACCATATGCCGAGAAGGGGAGAGCGTCAAGCCCCGAGACATTTCGGGGGACGAGCCCAGTGGGCTGCCGAGTCGCACGGTGCGGTCGGCACCGACGTTGAACCTCCCGCAGGTACCTGCCTTGAAGCTGCCCTGCTTGCCGGTGCTGGTTCCATCGATCCGGGCTCTTGACGCCTCGGCGTGCCGAGGCTGGTCAGCTGGACCTTGCCCGTGAAGCCCGACGCCGACAGTTGGGGAGCAGCGGCCGCAGCACCGACCGTCGAGGGTGAGAAGCTTTGAAAGGATTCAAACGATCGCCCATGACGTTGGGAAGAGGGATGCGGCGTTATTGGATCGTGACCGTTTGCACCCAAACTGCTGTTTGACAGGGGGCCGGTAGGGACTTACGTTGGCCACGGTTGAAAGGTTTCAACTTGAGTAGTTCCTTACAAGGAGGTAAAGAATGATTTCTCGTTCCCGCCCGTTGAGAGTGGCCGCTGCTCTCGGCGGTATTGCCCTAGTGGCCACAGCGCTAGCTGCCTGTTCTTCAGGCGGCTCCTCGTCCAGTGGCAAGACGTCCATCACCTTCTTGACGCAGAATGCCGGCTCCCAGCCCGCTCAGGGCAAAGCACTGATCGCGGCCTTTGAGAAGGCCAACCCGAACATCACCGTCAAGATGGACACCCAGCCCCCGGGCACCGAGGGTGACAACCTGATGAAGACGAAGCTCTCGACCGGCGACATGGACAACGTGTTTTTCTACAACTCGGGCTCGCTCCTGCAGGCGTTGCACCCCGATTCCACGATGGTGAATCTGTCCGACCAGAGCTGGGTCAAGGATCTGAACAAGGACTTCAAAGCGGTCGTCAGCACCGACAAGGGCCTCTACGGCGCGCCGTACGGCACCTCATTCGGTGGCGGCGTGATGTACAACAAGAAGATCTACTCGCAGCTCGGACTGTCCGTTCCGACCAGCTGGGCCGAGTTCCTCTCGAACAGTGAGACGATCAAGACCAAGCTGCCGGATGTCGCGCCGATCATCCAAACTTTTGGTGACACCTGGACTAGCCAGCTCTTCGTGCTCGGTGACTTCGCCAACGTGGCCACGCGAGACCCGAAGTGGGCGGCGGACTACACGGCCAACAAAGCCAAGTACGTCGACTCCCCCGGCATTGAGGGATTCAGCCATCAGGCCGAGTCATTCAAGGACGGGCTCTATAACAAGGACTTCGCCTCGCTCACGAACGCCCAGGGAATGACCTTGCTCGCCACCGGCAAGGGTGCCCAGTACCCGATGCTGACGGCGGCAATCGCCACCGTGCAGCAGAACAACCCCGAGGCCGTCAACGACATCGGTTTCTTTGCTCTGCCCGCAGACAAAGCCGCCGACACGGCGGCGACGATCTGGCAGCCAGGCGCGCTTTACATCCCGAAGACCACGACCGGTGCGAAACTGGACGCCGCGAAGAAGTTCGTCGCGTTCGCCAACTCGAAAGCTGGTTGCGAGGTGCAGAACAAGACCGTCACCCCGTCCGGGCCGTATGTGACAAGCGCCTGCACGCTGCCGAGCGACGTCCCACTGCTCATCGCCGACATCCAGAAGTACTTCGACTCGGGCAAGACCGCGCCGGCTCTGGAGTTCCTGTCGCCGGTGAAGGGGCCGAACCTGGAGAACATCACGGTCCAAGTCGGATCGGGCATCAGCTCCGCGAAGGATGGGGCAGCGCTCTACGACGACGACGTGAAGAAGCAGGCTCAGCAGCTCGGACTCAAGGGCTGGTGATCGAAGATCGGCTCAGGCCGATCGCCGTTACATGATGTGAGCAAGAACCGGGCCGGCGTCGGGAATCCTGACGCCGGCCCCCCAATCATTCGATGAGGAGTGATGACAATGTCGGCAATAACCGTGCTACCGGCTGTCACCAGTAGGCCCGCTTTCGAGCCGTCGCGAAAGCGCGCTGGGGTGAAATCGTTTTACCCGTCCTGGTTCTACATCCCGGCCGGCGCTCTCTACCTGATCTTCTTCGCACTCCCGACCTTCGCGTCGTTCTACTTCTCGCTAACCCGCTGGGATCTGTTCGGTGCCCAGTTCATTGGGTTCGACAACTTCGTGACGTTCTTTCAGGAGTCCCAGCTCTACCAGGGCTTCATCAACACCTTCATCTACGGCTTTGTCACCTCGGGCCTGAAGGTCGTCCTCGGCCTGGCTCTCGCGCTGCTGCTCACCTCGCCGATCATCGCCCGGGGCTATCTGCGCGCGGTGGTGTTCTTCCCCGTGCTGGTCTCGACGATCGGGGTCGGCCTCACCTTCAAGGCGCTGCTCAATCCGTTCCACGGAATGGTGAATGGCTTCCTCGGTCTGTTCGGCATCACCGGACCGGGCTGGCTCACCGACCCCAAACTCGCTCTGTTGACAGTGGCAGGGATCGACGTGTGGAAGGGCGTTGGCATCGCCACGTTGATCTTCATGGCGGGCATCGTCGCCATCCCTCAGGAGTACTTCGAGGCCGCCAAGGTCGACGGGGCGAGCAGCTGGAAGATCTTCCGTTCCATCACCCTGCCACTCACTCGGCCTGCGACCGGCACGGTCATCATCCTGTCCCTGATCGGGGGCCTGCGTTCGTTCGACCTAATCTGGGCGACGACGCGAGGAGGTCCCGGGTTCACCAGCGACGTGATCGCATCGGTGATCTACAAGCAGTACCAGGCGGGCTTCTTTGGTCTCTCGACCGCCGGCAACGTGATCCTGTTCATTCTGCTGACTGCGATCATGGTTCCGATCTCGCGCCTTCTGAACCGCGCGGAGGTCGAGGCATGAGACGGGAACGAGTTCAGCGCTGGGTCGTCGGATCGATCGCGGTCGTCGTCTCGGTCGTCGTGTTCCTGGTGCCCTTCGCCTTCATCGTCTTGCAGGCCGCGAAGGACCCCGCAGAGGCATCGGCTCTCGCCTTCAGCCTCCCCAGCCACTGGCAGATTTGGCAGAACATTGTCTCGGTGTTCCAAGCGAACGATAGCGAGATCGTCACCGCGTTCTTCAATAGCGCGATCCTGACCATCTCGAGCGTGATCATCATGGTCGTGCTCGCCGCGATGGTCGGCTACGTGTTGCAGCGCAAGCTGTCGAAGCTGAACCGCTGGGTCAATTTCTTTGTGCTGGCTGGTCTCATCGTGCCGCCTGCAGTGGTGCCCACGATCTGGGTGCTGCAGGGCCTCGGACTCTTCAAGACGCTGCCCGGGCTGATCATGATCGAGGTGACATTCGGCTTGTCGTTCAGCATCTTGCTCTTCCGGGCGTTCGTTGCCACTATCCCCCGTGAACTCGACGAGGCCGCGGTGCTCGACGGGGCGGGACCGATCCGGCTGTTCTTCCAGGTGATCCTGCCGCTGCTGCGCCCGGTCGTCGTGACGGTCATCGTGGTTCAGGCGGTGGTCGTCTTCAACGACTTCACGAATCCCCTGTACTTCCTCCCGGGCAGCGAAAACGCCACGGTCCAGCTGACGCTGTACAACTTCCAGAGTCAGGCGCTGAGCCAGTACAACCTGCTGTTCATGGACATTCTGCTGATCACGATCCCGCCCTTGGTGATGTACATCTTCTTTAACAAACAGATTGTGGCCGGCCTCACGGGCGGCGCCGTCAAGGGCTGAGTGACGCGAGCGGCGGGACGAGTCGCTGGGCGGGTGTCGAGTACGGTCGGCATCCGCCCAGTTCTACGCTGGGCCGAGTCGGCGGTACGTCAGCCCGCGGTCTCAGCCTGCGACGTCGAAGACGAGCACGCCATCGGGTGACAGCAGCGGCCCGACGAAGCGCTTGAACTCGGCGTGAACCGGATCACGGAAGCGCTCGTCTGAGAACACGGGCCCCCGGGGTCCTAGTTGCGATCCCCCTCCGACGGGGTGGCGGCGAGGGAGAGAAACCGGTCGCGGGCTTCCTGACGCTCCGGTCCCGAGATCTCGTCGCGGCAGCGGAACAGCACGACGCGCACGATCGCGGCAAAAACTTGCTAATCGCCCGCAGTGAACCGCTCGACCCCCACCTGGGCAAGCTCCGACTCTAGGCGGCGGAGGGGAGAGTCGAAGGCGGGGACCGTCACAGGGCCACACTGTGCTGCCCGGCTGGCAGATCGGATTCGGCGCCCGTGGCATCCACGAACAGCACCGCGACCGGGCTGTCGATCGTGACCGTGCCACGCTCGACGGTCACCCGGATGAGGCCATGGGGCGTCGGGACCGCTCCGGCCACCGAGCCCAGTGCTCCGGGGACGGGGGCGATGCGAGCGCGGGCGTAGCCGGGCTCGGCCGGCGTCACGCCGAGCACGTACCAGACCAGATCGCGGGTGGGCGTTGAGCTCCAGCCATGCACTGGCGTGCCCCAGCCCCAGCACTCGCCGAAGGTGTCGTAGCCATCGTGCAGGAAGACGCTCCAGCGCCGCAGGAGGGCGGGCAGCTCGGCCGAACGCCCAGCGGCAGCGACGGCGTCGTGCACCAGGTAGCTGTAGAACGGCTCGGCGCGCACGACTTCGGTCGCGGCATCCCAGTCGATAAGCTGGACGCCGCGGGACTGCTCCTCGATCTTGACCATGTCGTAGCCGCCGTCGTCACCGCCGATCCACGAACGCACCACGAGGGTGGCCGGATCGGTGATGGCGTCGATGATGCGCGACCAGCGCTCGCGCGGAGCGAGGCCGGACACGATCGCGGTGGCGCCGGCCGCCTGTGAGGCCGGCGCCTGCGGCGCGCCACCGACGAGGTGATCGATATACGTCCCGCGAGACTCATCCCAGAACTGCTCGAAGCCGTCGCGCGCGTTGTCCCAGAGCCCGCGGGCCCATGCGGCGTTGCCAGCGTTGCCGACCCACTCCGACAGTTCGGCGAACTCGGCGAGGCCCCGCGCCCAGAGCGAGGTGAGAATCGAGGAGGTGCCGGTCGAGAAGACGCTCGCCCAGTCGACAAGGTTCCACTCCGGGACGTCCTCGATGACGCCGCTCGGCCCGACGTACGGCGTGTACCAGCGCAGCACCTTCTCAACGGTCGGTAGAACGGCGAGCAGCCGTTCGCGGTCGCCGTCGTGGCGGTACTGGTTGTGCACGCCGTGCACCCAGTGCAGCGCCCAGTCCGGGATGGTGATTCCGCCGTTGACCTCGATCTCACCGACGACGCTCATCGGCAGCATGTGGTCGGGTCGCGGCGAATCACCGAGCGCGATGTAGTTGCGAGTCAACCGCCAATCCTCGTTGGTCGTCAGGTGCACCATTTGGTGCACAACACCGTCGCCCACCCACGCCCGCTGCTCGCGCGTCGGGCAATCGGTGAACGAGTCGAACGAGTTCAGGGCGACGGTGCGGATGCCGGCCGTGTACAGGCGGTCTAACTCGGGGTCGTCGGAACGGAAGAACGCGCCACCGACCGTCGGATAGTGGTACTGGCGCACGCGGAGGGACCTGAGGGCGACATCCGCACGGGTGCCATCGGATGCTGGCGCATGAATGAGCAGGCTCACGTACCGCAGGCCGTTCACCTCAAGGCCCGAGAAGCTGTCGTCGCCACCCCGAGCGATGTAACGCGCACCGGTGCGCGGAGCCGAGGCGACCACCCCGACCGCGGGCACGTAGGGCAACTCCTGATAGAGCAGGTCGACGACGGTGCCGGCCGGCGCGTCGAGCTCGAGCTCGACGAATCCCGCGACGATACGGCCGAAATCGGCGACCACCAGAGTCGCGCCACCGGCGGGTGCGATGAGAGGCAGCTCGGTTCCGGAGGTGGAGGAGGCGGCGGAGGCGGCGCCGTGCTCGGCCAGCGCCGCGAAGACGCGGTCGGCCGGATGCTCCGAACTGTCGTCATCCGGAGCGCTTGCCGCGCTCGACGTCACTGTCGACGGCTCGACCGTCTCGCCGCCGAGTGCGCCGATGCCGCGGGGCAGCAGCGCGCCGTAGGGATCCGTCGGCGGTTGCGAAACCGCGAAGCCGCCCTGGTGACTGACCTTGACCACGGATGCCGCGATCCACCCACTGTCGTCGAAGCCGACTCCTGTCCACCCCGGGTCGAGCTCGCGCGCGTCGAAGAGTTCGACCGGTACTCCGTCGATGTCGCCGTGTGGCGCGGAGCCCCACGCGGTCGAGCGGGTGACACGCCAGCTGTCGTCGGAGACCAGCCACGAGGCCGCGTCATCGCCCGACCCGAGCCGTGCCTCGAAAACCATCAGGGCATCCCGCCCCATGACTCCGGCGGCCACTGCGGGCTGCCAGAAGGAGTTGGCTACCCCGTAGTAGGTAACCAGCACAGCGATACTGTTCATGCCAACTCGGAGGTAGGGCGCCAAGTCGTACTCGTCGTAGCGCATGCGCCTCGGCTGGGAGCGGATCGGGCCGCGGCCGACTTCAACGCCGTTGACCCAGAGCACGTAACGCGAGTCGGCAGTCAGCCGAGCGGGCACGCGTCCCGGTACCGCCTCGAGTTCGAACTCGAGGCGGTACTGGGAGCGGCCGAAAGCGGCCGTCGGCAGCGCCTGGCTAATCGAGATGGGCGCCGGGTGGTGGTCCGGAAGGTCGGGCGCGATCCAGTGGCCGTGCCACCGGACCTCCGGGAAGTCGGCGGGACGATCGGTGGATCGTGCCTCGGCCATCAGTGGCGTTCCGCGTTGAGCCCAGCCAGAGCCGACTCCACGGCTTCCACCACCGGCGGCGACGCGCGGCGCACCGACTCGCCGAGCTCTCGCCCCGGCGTCCACTTGGTGTGCTTGCGGAAGATCACCGCCTGCTCCGGATCCTGGGCTGCGATCGCGGCGGCGATCACCGAGAACGCCTTCGGGTCGTCGATGATGTCGGTCAGCGCACTGTCGAGGGAAAGTTCGACCGGCGCCTCCGTTGTGTCGGGGTAGCTCACCTGCCAACTGTGCCGACCCGATCCGACGAGGATCTCGTCGCTCGTTCCGGGCAGGACCACTCTCGCATCGCTGTTTGGTGGCACCACGATCGACACGGTGACAGTTTCGCCCGCCCGCACCCAGCCCGCGCTCGCCGTGCCGTACGGCGTCAGATGCCGAGCGGAGGCCGAGCTGAAGCCGTTCAGTGGTCGCGGCGCGATGAGCAGGCGGCGGTACCCCGCCTCACCGGGAGCTAGGCCAGCCAAGCGGCGGTGCAGCCAGTCCGCGACGGCTCCGAGCGCGTAGTGGTTGAACGAGGTCATCTCGCCCGGATTGATCGTGCCGTCCTCAAGCATCGAGTCCCAGCGTTCCCAGATCGTCGTCGCGCCCATCGTGACCGGGTAGAGCCACGACGGGTTCTCGG
Source organism: Microbacteriaceae bacterium (assembly GCA_043779945.1). Taxonomy (GTDB): domain Bacteria; phylum Actinomycetota; class Actinomycetes; order Actinomycetales; family Microbacteriaceae; genus Lysinimonas. The sequence continues at coordinate 3,176 of JAYWDH010000023.1, read as the reverse complement.
TCTGGGTCAGCAGCCGCATCGCGGTGTCGTCGTGACCGGTACGCGTGAGCGCGTCGGTAATCAACGGCGTGCCCACGAAACCGGTGCCGATGCGGTACCCGGATGCCCGTGTCAAGAACGCGAGCCGGTCGCCCATGCGCTGCTCCTGCGTCGCGTCGCGGCTCAGGCCGAACATGATGGCGGTGGCGTAGCCGGTCTGCGCGTCCGAGACCATGCGGCCGGAGTCGCTGACGTACTCGTGCAGGAACGCGGCCTTCACCGTCGCGGCGATGCCCGCGTACTTCGCGGCGTCCGCGTCCTTACCGAGGACTGCGGCGGCACGGGCGGTCAAGTCGAGCGAGCGGTAAAGATAGGCGCTCGCGACGATGTCCGCATCGGTCTTGGCATCGGCGGCGAACTCCGGCGGGGCATCCGGGTCGAGCCAGTCGCCGAACTGGAAGCGGTCCTCCCAGAGCAGGCGGTCACCGGCGATGTCGAGCAGGGCATTCGACCACGCCTTCATGCTTTCGAACTGCTCGCGCACCACGCCGATGTCGCCGAAGCGCTCGTGGAGCACTGTCGGCACGACCGTGGCGGCGTCGCCCCAGGCGGCCGCCGGGACGGCAGGGCCGAGCACGTTCGGCACGATGAAGGGCACGACTCCGTTGGAGTGCTTCTGCTCGAGGTCGAGGTCCTCCAGCCAGCCGGCGAGGAAACCGGCGCAGTCGTAGAGGAAGCTCGCGGTCGGTGCGAAGACCTGGATATCGCCGGTCCAGCCGAGCCGCTCGTCGCGCTGCGGGCAGTCCGTCGGGAGGTAGAGGAAGTTGCCCTTCATGCCCCAGACGACGTTCTCATGCAGGCGGTTCACCAGCGCGTGAGAGCTTTCGAACCACCCGGTGCGTTCCATGTCGCTGTGCACGACGATCGCGGTCACTGCCAACGGGTCAAACTCGCCCGGCCAGCCACTGATCTCGGCGTAGCGGAAGCCGTGGAAGGTAAAGCGCGGCTGCCACTGCTCGGGGTCGCCGTTTTGGCCGACACCCGCGAGGGTGAAGGTGTCGGTGGCCGCTGCGGCACGAAGCGGGCGCACGCCGAGCTCGCCGTGCTCCAGCACCTCGGCGTGACGCAGAGTGAGCACCGTGCCTGCCGGGCCGCTAACCGTCAGGTGCAGGTAGCCGACCAGGTTCTGGCCGAAGTCGACGACCGTCTTGCCCTCGGGGGTGGTGATGACTTCTCGCACCGGGAGCGTCTCTATCTCGCGCACCGCGGGCGCGGATCGTGGCGTGGGCACGACCACCGTCTCGTCAACTCGCACGGGCTTCCAGCCGCTCGCGTCGTAGCCAGGCGACGACCACCCGGCTTGTTGGAGGCGGGCATCGGTGTCCTCACCCGCGTAGATGCCGCTGGCACGGATCGGGCCGTCGCCGGATGCCAACCAGGAGGAGTCGGTGACGAGCGTGACTGTCTGGCCGTCCGCGTACTCGATGACGAGTTGCGCGGCCGCTGCCGGGCGGGATCCGTAGAAGCCCACGGCGCCGTGTGCGAAGCCGAAGCTCTCGGTGAACCAGGCGCCCGCGATGTCGATGCCGATCGCGTTCGCGCCGCGAGCGAGCAGCGCCGTCACGTCGGTGGTTTCGTGAGTCAGACGCCACTGATAGCTGGTCCAGCCAGGCTTGAGGATCTGGTCATCGACGAGCGCCCCGTTGATCTCGATCTGGTAGGCGCCGTGCGCGGTGGCGTACAGGGTCGCCCGGGCGACGTCGCCATCCACAGCGAACTCGGTGCGCAGACGGGCCGGATGCTTCGGGGCCTCGTCGTCGAGCCCGATCTGATTGGCGGTCCACTCCCCGTCGGTGAGCTGGCCGCCGACGAGTTCACGGGGCGCGGACCAGTCGGAGGCATCACCGTCCTCGCCGATGACGCGCACCCGCAACGAGACCGCTTCACGTGGTTCGATCGCCACAAACGGCCAGTCCAGCAGCACGGAGTCGCGGCCCGTCACCTCGTGGGTGCTTACCGCGCCGGCGCGGGTCAGCTCGAGCTCCGCGCTCGCTTGCAGCCAGCCTTCTCGTTCGGTCTCGGTCGACCAACTCAGACGCGGCGTTGAGGACGCGGTGAACGGCGTATCGCTGCGGTACTCGGCACGCGGGGCGAGTGCCGTAATGGCGGCGGACGTGCTGACGGCGGGGGTGGTGCTCACGAGTGGTGCTCCTTCGGTGTGTTCAGCGGTATTCGGGGACCGGCACGCGGGTGCGCCAGGCCAGTTCGTTGTCGAGGACGAAGCGCGACAAGGCGAGCTCATCGCTCACTGCCCAGTCGTGGATGCCCTCCAGCGCGGCCAGTACGGCATCGGCGGCTTCAGCGCTGGGTTCGCAGAGCAAGCGGTCGGTCAGCTCGGTCCATCCGACCGGACGCAACGGGAGGGCTTCCACGGCGGAGCGCAGATATTTGGGGCCGGAGAACAACTGCCGGTTCAGTGCGAGCAGCGCGCGATCCGCGGCGACCACCGCGTGGACGGCCGCGTTGTGCAGCAGCAGCGGATCGTGCCGCAAGACCCCCTGCGGCACGAAGTAGCCGGCGTGCAGCCGCGCTTGTGCGAGCGAGGAGACGCCGCGCGACTGCCACTCCGCCGCGCTCCGTTTGCCGCTCCGTGCGAGCAGCTGCACGAGCTCCGGGACGCGCGTGAAGGCCACCCGTGAGTGCACCAGCGAGTCCCGAACCGGGTCGTCCCCGTGATCCGCCGCTTCCTCGAGATAGCCAAGGGTGGCGAGTTTGATATCGAGGTAGCCGTGCGGGTAGTCGACGCCCTCGCGATCGACGTACATGATGCGCTCGGCGATCATCGCGCGATCCCACGCGGGTTCGGTCACCACCAGATACAGGTCGACGTCGGATTCGGCCGTCTCCTGCTCTCGGGCGACGGATCCGGAGACGATGACGGCGAGTACCTCGTCATCAGTCGAGACGCGTGCGACTAATCGCTCGATCGTCGTCTCATGGTGCTTCATCTGTGCGACCGATCTCTCCATGGAGGCGGTGGGTGGAGGCGGACCGTCCTCGTTTTTGAAACGATTCACGAGATCCACTTCGACCCTAGGTTGCTTGCGCCGCGCACGTCAAGCGCAGACGGTCCGGCGTCGCCTGCTGCGGGGGGATCGGCCGGATCGCTAGTGTGAGCCTTCGTTGGTTCTCATCGT
>JAYWDH010000022.1:0-2527 GCA_043779945.1 Microbacteriaceae bacterium | reverse complement strand
ATTCCGTCACTTTTTACCCCAATATGGTGCGGATTCGCTTGTATGCGGCGACTCTGGCTGACAGAATCGAGGCATGCCGGCCCGCGCGAAGCCCCTCGTCCTCGACGATGTGTCGAAGGCCATCATCGAGCAACTGCAGACCGACGGCCGCCGCTCGTACGCCGAGATCGGCAAGGCGGTCGGTCTCAGCGAGGCCGCAGTGCGCCAGCGGGTGCAGAAGCTCCAGGAGTCCGGCGTCATGCAGGTGGTCGCGGTCACGGACCCGATGCAGTTGGGCTTCTACCGTCAGGCGATGATCGGTATCCGAGTCACCGGGGACACCACGCGCGTCGCGCGGCTGCTGGGCGAGATCTCGGCCGTCGACTACGTCGTTCTGACGGCGGGCAGCTTCGACATCCTCGCCGAGGTCGTCTGCGAGAACGACGACGACCTGATCGAGCTGCTCAACCAGCGAATCCGAGGGATCGAGGGCGTGCAGTCCACCGAGACCTTCGTCTACCTCCGACTGCACAAGCAGTTCTACAACTGGGGAACCAGGTAAGGAACATCATGTCCATCGATACCCAGACCAGCACAGGCACCCGCACGAAGTTCAGCGAAGCCGAACTTCAGCAGATGTCGAAAGACCATCTGTGGATGCACTTCTCCCGTCAGTCCGCGGCGGAGGCCAACGGCGTCCCCATCATCGTCAAGGGCGACGGTCACCACATCTGGGACTCGAGGGGCAAGAAGTACTTCGACGGGTTGTCCGGTTTGTTCGTGGTCAACGCCGGTCACGGCCGACGACGCCTCGCCGAGGCCGCGGCCCGCCAGGCCGAGGAGCTCGCGTTCTTCCCAATCTGGTCGTACGCGCATCCGGCCGCCATCGAACTGGCCGACCGACTCGCAGACTACGCGCCCGGCGACCTCAACCGGGTGTTCTTCTCCACCGGCGGCGGCGAAGCTGTCGAGACCGCCTTCAAACTTGCGAAGTACTACTGGAAGCTGCAAGGCCGCCCCACGAAGCACAAGGTGATCTCGCGGGCTGTCGCCTATCACGGCACCTCGCAGGGTGCCCTGGCGATCACCGGCATCCCCGCTATGAAAGAGATGTTCGAACCTCTCGTGCCCGGCGGTTTCCGAGTGCCGAACACCAACTTCTATCGCGCCGAGGAGATGGGCTTCAGCGGCACAGAGGCCGAGTTCGGCGTCTGGGCCGCGAACCGCATTGAAGAGATGATCCTCTTCGAAGGCCCCGAGACAGTGGCTGCGGTGTTCCTCGAGCCTGTCCAGAACTCCGGCGGATGCTTCCCGCCCCCGCCCGGCTACTTCCAGCAGGTACGCGCGATCTGCGACAAGTACGACGTGCTGATGGTGAGCGACGAGGTGATCTGCGCCTTCGGACGCATCGGTCACATGTTCGCCTGCGACGAGTACGGCTACGTGCCCGACATGATCACCTGCGCCAAGGGCATGAGCTCGGGCTACAGCCCGATCGGCGCCACGATCATCAGCGACAAGATCTACGAGCCCTTCCGCCACGGATCGACAAGTTTTTACCACGGCTACACCTTCGGCGGCCACCCGGTCTCGGCGGCCGTAGCCCTCGAAAACCTCGACATCTTCGAAGAGGAGAAGCTCAACGAGCGGGTGCGCGAGAACTCGCCGATCTTCCGGTCGACGCTGGAGAAGCTGCTCGACCTGCCGATCGTCGGCGACGTGCGTGGTGACGGCTACTTCTTCGGCATCGAGCTCGTCAAAGACAAGGCCACCAAGGCCACCTTCGACGACGACGAGTCGGAGCGACTGCTGCGCGGCTTCCTCTCCAAGGCGCTCTTCGATGCCGGGCTCTATTGCCGCGCCGACGACCGCGGCGACCCGGTCGTGCAGCTCGCTCCCCCACTGACCATCGGCCCGGCCGAGTTCAACGAGATCGAAGGCATCCTTCGGAGTGTGCTGAGCGAGGCGTGGACGCGGCTGTAGGCCGTCGCGTAGGCCGGCTGGCCCTTCATGTTTTGCGAAATGCAGGAGCGGATGTGATGGATGTCGCGTTCTGAGTTCGTTTTCTTGACATCCATCCCATCCGCTCCTGCATTTCGCAACAGGCACAGCGGATGATCGACTACTCCCGATTGTCCTATTGGAACGACTCGCTCGTCGCCGCCCCTGATGGGCGCGGTGCGCTGACCCCGCGCGCCCCACTGCTCGGCGACACGGATGCCGACGTCGCGATCATCGGCGGTGGCCTGACCGGGCTGTGGACGGCCTGGTACCTCCAGCAGCGCGAACCTGACGCCCGGATCGTGGTGATCGAGAAGGAGATCGCCGGCTTCGGCGCCTCCGGACGCAACGGCGGCTGGTGCAGCGCGCTGTTCCCGCGGTCCACGGCGTCGTTGGAGCGCGAACACGGTCGCGCGGCCGCCCTCGCCATGCGGCGCGCAATGGTCGGTACCGTCGACGAGGTGGGGCGCGCGGCATCCGAGGCTGGCATCGACGCGGACTTCGTGAAAGGCGGTACGGTCGCCTACGCGCGATCGGAGGTGCAGTT
>JAYWDH010000021.1:0-2536 GCA_043779945.1 Microbacteriaceae bacterium | reverse complement strand
GTTCGAGCCGATGGCCGCGACGGACGCCGTCGGTGAGCCGGGTCCGGAGAAGGCGGGTCCCGACGACGAGGGGACGCCAGCCGTCGCGCCGGGTCCGCCTCAGGCCGTGCTGCGGATCGCTGCCGCGATCGTGACGGATGCCGACGGCCGGTGCCTGCTGGTCCGCAAGGCGGGCACTTCGGTTTTCACGCAGCCGGGAGGCAAGCTCGAACCCGGCGAGTCGGCGCTTGACGCACTCGCTCGCGAACTGCAGGAAGAGTTGGGGCTCGAACTCGACGAGTCGACCGCCGAGTACCTGGGTGTCTTCCGCGCCGACGCCGCCGACGAGCCGCACAGTGTCGTGTCGGCGGCAGTCTTCGCGCTAGAGACCTCGGCTCCACTCGAAGCTCGCGGCGAGATCGAGGAACTCCTCTGGATCGACGAACTCGAGGGCCTCGGTGTCGAACTCGCGCCGCTCAGTCGCGACGAGTTGTTACCGCTCTGGGCGTCGCGTCGGGCGGGTACAGCGCCCTTCTAGCGTCCGCTGACTAGTCGGTGATCGCCGCGATGATCGAATCCGACAACTGCGCGAGATGCCGGATGCCGTTTGGCGCCCTTGGCACCCGATCCGTGAGATACGACACGACAAGGTCACGCTTCGGGTCCGCCCAGCCGAAACAGCAGTTGCTCCCGTTGTGACCGAAGGCTTGCGGGCTCGAGGTGCGACCCATCGGCCCGGTGCGCGATCCGAGCCGCACGCCGCCGAGTTGGAATCCCAGTGACCATCGAATCGGCGCCCGCGCAAACAAATCAGTTTGGCGATCGCTGGACGGCTCCAGCGCCGCCAGCAGGGTTTCGCGCCGGAGTAACCCCGGACCGCGGTCGGCAAGATCGTCGAGCAGCGCGCGGTAGAAGCCGGCGAGATCGGCGGAGGTGGTCGAGATTCCGGCAGCCGGGATCACTGCCGCCCGGGTCAGCCGGCGATTGAGGACAGACTGAGCGATGCCACCACCCGGACCGTCGACATGAACGGGCACGTGGCGCGGCCATGCGGCATCGGGGAGACCGATGAATGTGTCGTGTAGCCCGAGGGGCTCCAGGATCTCGCGGCGGAGCAACTCGTCGACCCTCTCCCCCGTGACGCGCTGCAGCAGTTCGCCGAGCAGAAAGCCGTAAATCAGGTACTGGTATGCCGGACCTTGTGCTGGGTCCAGCTTCGGGGCAGACCGTTCGATGCGGCCCACACTGCGTCGCCAGTTCGACATCGCGAGAGCGTCGCCCAGGGCGGAGCCGGCGGTCGGCATGCCGGTGCGGTGCTGCAGGACCTGTCGCACGGTGATGTGCTGCTTGCCGTGGTCGCCGAACTCGGGCCAGTAGTCCGCTACCGCGGCGTCGAGAGCCAGCAGATCGCGTTCGATGTAGCGGTGCACGAGCACCGCGATGAAGGGCTTACTGGCCGAGAACAACCAGAACAGCGCATCCGGGGAGCAGCCGAATGTCACGTCGACCGCCAGTCGTCCGCGCCGCTCGATGCGCAGCTGTCCGCGATCACTCCACGCGGTCGCGATCCCGATCGAACGGGTGAGGGCGTCGGCCCACATCCCGGCGGCCGCCGGATCGGGCTGACCGGCATCGGGCACGGGTCGACGCTAACAGTCACTGCTGAGCGAGGAAGGGCGACCAGCCGAAGCCAGTAGCCCTTCCGAAGACGAAGTCTGCGTTGCGAGGCCCCGAAGGCAGGGTCTTATTTGGCGAAGCCCTTGTAGCGCGAGTTGAACTTCTCGACGCGGCCGGCGCTGTCCATGATGCGCTGCTTGCCCGTGTAGAAGGGGTGCGAAGCCGAGGAGATCTCGACATCAATCACCGGGTAGGTGACGCCGTCCAGCTCGATCGTCTTGTCACTGCTCACGGTCGAACGCGTCAGAAAGGTCTCACCGCTGGCCAGGTCGCGGAACACGATGGCTTCATACGTGGGGTGGGTCTCGGTCTTCATGATGAACCTCGGTCAGTGTCAGGAGGAATAGAGCGTAGAGGAAAGTCTGTTGGCCACATGGCCAAGGGTCGACTTTAGCAGAGACGGGGCGAGTTACCCAGCCGCTCGAGCGCTGTATCGGCCGTTCTCGCTCGTCGAGACGAGCAGCTCGAGGCCGAACACCCGGCTCAGTAGTTCGCCGGTGATCACCTCGGCGATCGGACCCTCGGCCTGCACCGCGCCACCCGCGAGCAGGAGCGCATGCGTGAAGCCCGGCGGGATCTCTTCGACGTGGTGCGTCACCATGACCATGGCGGGCGACTCGGGTGAACTGGCGTATGCACCGAGCAACTGCAGAAGCTCCTCGCGAGCACCCAGGTCGAGACTGGCGGCTGGCTCGTCGAGCAGCAGGAGTTCGGGATCCGTCATTACCGCGCGAGCGATTTGAACGCGCTTCTGCTCACCATCGCTGAGGGTACCGAACATGCGGCCCTGCAGGTGACCGAGCTTCCACTCCTTCAGGACGCGGTGGGCGCGGCGCACGTCGATGTCGTCGTACTCCTCGTTCCAGCGGCCCGTGACCGC
>JAYWDH010000020.1:0-7499 GCA_043779945.1 Microbacteriaceae bacterium | reverse complement strand
CAGGGGAGGAACAGGGGCGCCGCAGCATCAGGACGCTCCGAGCCCAACCGGATGCCGTCCTCGGCTGCGACCACGGAGAACCGCCGACCGAGCGCCTTCCCGACGTCGCCGTCGAGGCGCAGCAGTTCGCTGAGTTCGGACAGTGAGGAGTCGAACTTCTTGGTGCGTTCGCCGGTCACGGTCAGGGGGGCGTCGGACACCGTCGTCGGTTCGCTCATCTGCCGACTGTATCCCGCGGAGCCCGACTCCGACGGCGGTTTCGTCGCTGATCGCACCGACGATCACGAGCTTGCCCTCGGCGCGCAGCTCGAAGTCGGGGCGTCCATGCCCCCAGCTCGTCGACCCGTCACACTCGCGATCGAGGCCGACCGCTCGTCACGCGGGTCAGCGAAGTCATGCGAATGCGCTGGGTCGGCAGTCGCGGGCGAAGCGTAGCCTCGATCCATGATCCCCGAAACGGACCTCTACGCCGCCGCCTTCTTCCTCGCCGACCACGCCGCCGTCGAGAACGGCAAGATCTACATGAACGGCGGCTTCTGGAACCAGATGCAGTTCGCCGAATTCCCCGCTTCTGCCACCTTCTCGATCGTCGGCGTGATCAACGTGCCGTGGCGGGCACACAACCAGCTCCACAAGTTCGAGGTCATTTTCACGGATGCCGACGGCCACAAGTTCGACGGAGCTTTCAGCGGAGAGTTCCAGATCACCCCCGCCCCGGGCGCGCCGGTCGGCGAGCCGTTCCTGATGCCGATCGCGGCGGCCGCCAACGGTTTCGTCTTCGCCGAACCCGGCCACTACTCGGCCCAGCTTCTCGTCGACGGCGAAGAGCTCGCGCGCTGGGGCTTCCGGGTGAACTCGTCGGCGCCCGTCAGCGACGGCGGTGCAGCGGGTGCAGGCAGCGGTGCAGGTGCGGGGCCGTCCGACATCCCGCGGTTCTAGCTCAGGTTCACCGCTCGGGGATCGCGATCCACAGTGCGACGTACAACACGACGCCGACGCCCGTGAAAAGCCCGAGCAGAGCCATCCCGATCCGCACCCCGGTGACTTCCCAGCCGTAATGGTTCGCGATCGCGGCGCACACGCCACCGATCTGGCGGCCCACGACAGGGCGGATGAACGGCGTCGACATGGCCGCCATGCTATCCGGCGGACCCGTCACCTGCGCTAGCCGACAGCGCGCTCGCTCTTGCCCCAATACTCGACGATCTGCCCATCGCGCCAGGTATAGATCGCGAACTCGGGTCCGTCCGGAGTGCACAGCCTCGCCGCGAGGCGTCCACCCTCGACGACCGTCTCGCCGACCGTCCAGACGAATCCCGGATGCTCAGTTGTCAGCCGCGCGATTCCCGCCACGTAGTCGGCCGCCGCGGTCACGGCGCCTTGCACGCGAATGGGATCACGCACGAACGACTGCGCCACGTTCCAGTCCCGCGCATTGCAGGCGTCCAGGTACTCGCGGAAGGCGGGCAACACTGCGGTGGCGACGGACGATGTCATGGGGTTATTCTCTGCCCGCGGGCGTGCTCGGCGCTAGACCGGCGCGCTACGCCTTCGCGACCGACACCTTCACCGGCGTCGCATTCGCGAACAAATCGAGCACCGGGCAGTGCGCGTCGACGACGTCGCGCAGCTGCTGGTAGCGCTCGTCCGACTCGGGGCCGCTCAGCGTGATGTCGAGCCGCACCTCGGTGAATCCGGCGCGCACGGTCTCGTCGATGCCGAACAGGCGCCGCGCATCCAGGTCACCCTCCGCGGTGATGTCGATGTCGTCCACCCGGATGCCGAGCGCATTCGCGTAGAGCCGGTAGACGACGATCTGGCACGAGATGAGCGCCCCAAGGGCGAACTCGACCGGGCTGGCGCCGAGGTCGTCCCCGGCGAGAGCGCCCGGCTCATCCACGATGAAGCTGTGCCTGCCGGCCCGGATGACGGACGCCACGGCGCCCTCCCCCTTGCCGGTGACCTTATAGGTGAGCAGGGCGTTGGCAGCGTCGGCGGCGATGCGGGTGTTCCACCCGGTGCCCGCCTCGAGCAGTCGCGCGGCGCGCTCCTCGGACGTGATGGAGGCGGCGGTGACGGTCGGGGCGACGGTATCGGTGATGGTCATGCGGCGACGGTACGGGGCGGATACCGGGGTGTCGAGCGGGGTGCGTCACAGGAGGTTGCACGGCGTCACGCGGCGTAGCGGCGCGTCATACAATCGCCTGTGCCCTCCGAGTCCGATCCGCCCGCCGACCCCTGGGCAGCGCAGCCACCCGCACTCGACCCTTCAGATCTCGCCACCACTCTCCGCGTGCTTGCGCAGCTGACCGAGATCGACGAGTCTGACCCCGACTTTGTCACCGTCCGCCTGGCCACCGCGAAGATGTTCAAGGCGGTGAAAGTCGCCCGCCGGCTGGAGGCTCGCGCGGTGGATGCCGCCGCCGACCAAGCAGTTGTCGCCGCTACCGCAACCGGCGCGCCCGACCGCATCGATGACGAGACCCGCGGCATCCCGATCGAGAGCCGCGCGACCACGCCCACCGCCGGCATCCTTCGCAAAGCGCGCCCCTGCTACATCTGCAAGCAGGCGTACACGGTGGTCGACGTGTTCTACCACCAGCTCTGCCCTCGCTGCGCCGCGATCAACCACGCCAAACGGGACGCCCGCACCGACCTCAGCGGCAAGCGCGCCCTCCTTACCGGCGGCCGCGCCAAAATCGGCATGTACATCGCGCTGCGACTGCTGCGGGACGGCGCCCACACCACCATCACGACGCGCTTCCCCCGCGACGCCGTGCGGCGCTTCACGAGCCTGCCCGACTCCGCCGAGTGGATCCACCACCTCCGCATCGTAGGTATCGACCTGCGCGACCCGGCTCAGGTGATCGCGCTGGCCGAGTCGGTGACCGAGGACGGCCCCCTCGACATCCTGATCAACAACGCCACCCAGACCGTCCGCCGCTCCCCCGGTGCCTACCAACCGCTGGTGGATGCCGAACTCAGCCCGCTACCCGACGGTCCCCTCCCCGAGCTGGTCACCTTCGGGCACACGAACGACGCCCACCCGCTCGCGCTGGAGCGTTCGGTGGCCGCCCACCCGATCCTGGCTGCGGCCGCGCCGGTTGCCGAGAAGCTCGAGGCCGAGGAGTTGACCGGTCGGGCGATGGCGCCTGGCTCGAGTTCGCTCGAGCGCCTGGCGGCGGGAATCGCAATCGACGCCGGCGGCCTGCTGCCCGACCTGCACCACGTCAACTCGTGGACTCAGCACGTTCACGAGGTGCACCCGCTCGAGATGCTCGAGGTGCAGCTGGCCAACACGACAGCTCCGTTCATCCTGATCTCGATGCTGCGCCCGGCTCTCGCCGCCTCGCCGGCGCGTCGCACCTATATCGTGAATGTCTCCGCGATGGAGGGCATCTTCGGCCGCGAATACAAAGGCCCCGGACACCCCCACACCAACATGGCCAAAGCCGCCGTCAACATGCTCACCCGCACCAGCGCGCAAGAAATGTTCGAGACCGATGGCATCCTGATGACCAGCGTCGACACTGGCTGGATCACGGACGAGCGCCCATACCCCACGAAGGTGCGGCTGGCCGAGGAAGGATTCCATGCGCCGCTCGACCTCGTGGACGGCGCGGCTCGTGTGTATGACCCCGTGGTGCGTGGGGAGAGCGGGGAAGACGTCTTCGGGGTGTTCCTGAAGGACTACTCGGTTGGGGCGTGGTGAACTCAGGGAACGACTTCGGGAAGCAACCGTGCAGACACGTTGTCGGGAACAGCGCCTGTTGTGAAGTAGTGCGGTAGGATTTCGGCCGCTTCCTCCAGGCCGAAAGCTTCCGATGCGGCGATCGTGAGTGCCGTCCTTCCGAGTGACCGTCGCTTGGTTGTCATCGGACACCTGCTTCTCAAACGCGTTCTGTTGCATGGAGCGGTGCGCCCCGTCGCCGCTTTTGATCTCGAGCGCCTCTTGAGCCGAGACCCTGGATTCGCCGTAAGCCTGTCTGGAGCCGCTAGCGAACTGGCCCTTCGAGTCACGTCCATCACCGCGGCCATTGCAATGTTCAGCGGCACGCCGCCGATGGCACCGCGCGCGCCTGCTGCTCTGCGAAGACACCAGCGACGGCGAGCAGCCCTGAACAAGCGGCGCGGCATCCGAAGCATCTCCCAACGCCGTCGCAGCCAGATCACCGCCGGACTGCCCTGAGGAGACCGCGTTGTCTCCACCAGGGCGCTTCAGCCCCAAATGCAAGAAGCTCGGACACCCGCACGTCAATATCGCGAGCAGAGTCGAGGAGGGCATGTACGTGAAAATCCTGAACCGATCTCGGCCGGGATGGGCGAGGTCCGCATTCGGAACTGCGCGACTTCCGCGGCTTCGCGCTCGCTACACCTTCATATTCCCTTACTGATTCCAACGAGCTCAATCTGCGTCACACGCACGAGCTAGCTTGAATGCATGACCTCCGACCCACCCCGCACCCGCTTGGTCTTCTCCGGGCAGCTCGGGCCGCTGTTCGATGACGGGGGGCCGATGGTGATCGTGGAGGCGCGGTCCGAGTTCGGGCGGCGGCCGATGCATCGGGCCAAAGCGCACCTGCTGCTGTCGGCGATGCGGCATCGGGGGGCGGAGCTGGGGGAACGAGGTACTCACCTGCGGGTTGAGAACTATGAACAGGGTCTCGACAGTCTCGACCGGCGCAGGCTCGAAGTTATCGACCCTACCTCGTGGGCGGCGAGGCGCTTCGTGAGGCGGCACGGAATCCACGTGTTGCCCAGTCGGGGGTTTGTCACGGCCGAAGACGAGTTTCGGCAGTGGGCCGACTCGCGAAAAGGCAAGCGGCTTCTGCTCGAGGATTTCTACCGGCACGTGCGGGAGCGCACCGGGCTGCTGATGGATGGCGGCCAAGGCAGCACCGATCCCGCGGGGGGCAAGTGGAACTTCGACCACGACAACCGCCAGTCGCCGCCGAAGAACGCGGTGAGTCTGGGGCTACCGGATCCGTGGTGGCCGGTCGAAGACGACATCGACGCGGAGGTGCGGCGCGATCTCGATCGGTGGCAGGCAGAGGGGCACGTGCAGCTGGTCGGCGACGACTACCCGCGTCGGTTCGCGGTCACGGCGGGCGAGGCCGAGCAGGCGCTGACGGATTTCATCGGCTCGCGTCTGAACGACTTCGGGCCGTTCGAGGATGCCATCCTCACCGGGGATTGGACGATGGCGCACTCGCTGCTGAGCGTCCCGATGAACCTGGGGCTGCTCGATCCGGTGGCCGTCGTCGAGCGGGTGGCCGCGGAATACACGGCCGGACGAGCTCCGCTGGCCAGCGTCGAAGGGTTCGTGCGGCAGATCGCGGGCTGGCGCGACTACGTGTGGCACCTCTACTGGTATCTCGGCGAGCAGTACCCCACGACGCACAACGCCCTGAACGCGCACGAACCGCTGCCGGCATCCTTTCTCGATCTTGATGCGTCGTCGATTTCCGCTTCGTGTCTGCGTGAAACGATCGACGGGATGCGGCGGCACGGCTGGGCGCACCACATCCAGCGACTGATGGTGCTGGGTAACTGGGCGCTGCAGCACGGCTACGACCCGGTCGCTCTCAACGACTGGTTCATCGACATGTTCGTCGACGGCACCCCGTGGGTGATGCCCGCGAACGTCATCGGCATGTCGCAGTACGCCGACGGCGGCATCGTCGCCACTAAGCCGTATGTGTCGGGCGGGGCATACATCGATCGGATGTCGGACTATTGCGGCAACTGCGTCTTCGACCCAAAGGTGCGGCTGGGGCCGACATCGTGCCCGTTTACCGCGGGGTACTGGGCATTTTTGGATCGGGTTGAGCCGGAGCTTCGGGGCAACTTCCGCATGGCGCAGCCGCTTGCGGGGTTGCGGCGGTTGCAGGATCGCGAGGCTGTAGTCGAGCAGGAGCGGTTGCGGGAGCGCTGGTGAGGCTGGGGTTGCGGCTGCTTTGTGCGGCGGGCGTCGCTTAGGTCTGCTTCTGCGTCGCCCGCTCGAGCACCAGCTCGCGCACGCGCCCGGCATCAGCAGCGCCGCCCATCGCCCGCATGACCGCACCGATGACGGCACCGGCGGCCTGCACCTTGCCCTCGCGGATCTTTTCGAGCACATCGGGCTGTTCCGCCAGGGCCGCATCGATCGCGGCGATCAGGGCCCCGTCATCCGAAACCACCTTGAGGCCACGCTTCTCGACCACCTCGGCCGGCGTGCCCTCGCCGGCGATGACATGTTCGATGACTTGGCGGGCCAGGCGATCGGTCAGGGCGCCCGTCTCAAGGATCTCGACCAGCGCGGCGACATCTGCGGGGCTGATGAGGGATGCCGCATCGGCATTCCGCGCGTTGGCAAGACGGGCGATCTCACCCGTCCACCACTTGCGGGCCTGGGCAGGGCTCGCGCCGGCAGCGACGGTTTCCTCCACCTCCACCAGCAGCCCGGAGTTCTGCACATCTTGGAACTCGAGCTCGGTGAATCCCCACGATTCGCGCAATCGTCGTCTGCGTACGGCCGGTGCTTCCGGAAGCGCCGCACGCAACTTTTCGATCAGTTCGGGCTTCGGCTCGATGGGAAGGAGGTCAGGCTCGGGAAAATACCGATAATCGTCGGCGTCACTCTTAACGCGCCCGGCGGATGTCTCGCCCGTGTCTTCGTGCCAGTGGCGCGTCTCTTGGCGGATCGTTCCGCCCTCGGCCAAGATCGCGGCCTGACGCTGGATCTCGTAGCGCACGGCCCGCTCGACGCTGCGCAACGAGTTCACGTTCTTGGTCTCGGTGCGAGTGCCGAGTTTGCTTGGCTCCTCGCCGGGCTTGGTTCTTGGCTTCAACGACACGTTGGCGTCGCAACGCAAGTTGCCGCGCTCCATGCGCGCCTCGCTGATGCCGAGTGCGCGCACGATGTCGCGGATGGTTGCCACGTACGCCTTGGCAATCTCCGGAGCCCGTCCTTCGGCTCCCGTAATCATGTGGGTGACGATCTCCACCAGCGGAACGCCGGCGCGGTTGTAGTCCACCAGCGAGTACTCGGCCCCCTGGATGCGGCCGGTGGAGCCTCCGATGTGCGTGAGCTTGCCGGCATCCTCCTCCATGTGCGCGCGCTCGATCGGCACTGTGAAGATGCTGCCGTCGCTGAGCTCCACGTCGACGCTGCCCTCCCCCGCGATCGGCTCGTCGAACTGGCTGATCTGGTAGTCCTTCGCCAGGTCGGGGTAGAAGTAGTTCTTGCGCGCGAAGCGGCTAGTGGCGCGGATCTCGCAGCCGAGCGCGAGGCCCAGGCTGATCGCGTACTCGACGGCCTTCTCGTTCACGACCGGGAGCGAGCCCGGCAGACCCAGGTCGACGGGGGTGATCTGCGTGTTCGGGCCGACATCCTGGGGGGCCCCGCGGCGGGCCGGGTTGGGTGCGTCTGAGAACATCTTTGTCTGCGTGCTCAGCTCGACGTGCACCTCGAAACCGAGCACCGGCTCGAACATCTCGAGGGCCTTGTCGTAGTCCAT
>JAYWDH010000019.1:0-7502 GCA_043779945.1 Microbacteriaceae bacterium | reverse complement strand
CTCGCCGATCATGATGATCGCCTCGGTTTCCGGGTCGTCGTTGAGCAGGCGCAGCGCGTCAATGTGCGTGGTGCCGATGATCGGGTCGCCGCCGATGCCGATGGCGGTCGAGAAGCCGATGTCGCGCAGCTCGAACATCATCTGGTAGGTGAGGGTGCCCGACTTGCTGACCAGCCCGATCGGGCCGGCGCCGGTGATCGTTGCTGGCGTGATACCGACCAGCGACTCGCCCGGCGTGATGATCCCCGGGCAGTTGGGGCCGATGATCCGGGTACCTCCCTTCGACTTTGCGTGCGCCCAGGCCTCGGCGGTGTCTTGCACCGGGATGCCCTCGGTGATGACGACCAGCAGCGGGATGCCCGCGTCGATGGCCTCCATCATCGCGTCCTTGGCGAATGCTGGCGGCACGAAGATGATCGAGGTGTCTGCTCCGGTTTCGGCCATCGCCTCGGCGACCGTGCCGAACACCGGCAGGCTGATCTTGACACCACTGGCGCCGCCGTCGTGCTCGACCGTCGTGCCCGCCTTGCGCGCGTTGACGCCACCCACGACCAGGGTGCCCGCCTTGAGCATGAGCGCGGTGTGCTTGGTGCCCTCGCCGCCGGTGATGCCCTGAACGATGACCTTGCTGTCCTTGTTGAGGAAGATCGACATTGCTCTATTTATCCTTCAGATTTCGACAAGCTCGGATCTCGCCGGGCTCAATTTCGACGGGCTCAATCAGCGGGCGGCGAGTTCGGCGGCCTTTTCGGCGCCATCGTCCATGGTCGTGGCCAGGGTCACGAGGGGGTTGTTGGCCGCCGCCAGGATGGCGCGGCCCTCCTCGACTTGGTTGCCGTCCAGGCGCACAACGAGCGGCTTGCTGGCCGCATCACCGAGGATCTCCAGAGCCTGCACGATGCCGGTCGCAACCGCCACGCAGGAGGTGATGCCGCCGAAGACGTTGACAAACACGCTCTTGACCTGTTCGTCGCCGAGGATCACGTCGAGGCCGTTGGCCATCACGGTGGCGGATGCCCCGCCCCCGATGTCGAGGAAGTTAGCCGGCTTCATCCCGCCATGGTTCTCGCCCGCGTAGCTGACGACATCCAGCGTGGACATGACGAGCCCCGCGCCGTTGCCGATGATCCCGACCTGGCCGTCGAGCTTCACGTAGTTCAGGCCCAGCGCCTTGGCCTTCGCCTCAAGTGGGTCTGCGGCATCTTTGTCTTCGAGCGCCTCGTGCTCGGGATGCCGGAAGTCGGCGTTCTCGTCGAGCGAGACCTTCCCGTCGATGGCGACGATGTCACCATCTGCCGTGAGCACCAGCGGGTTCACCTCGACGAGGGTGGCATCCTCGCCGGTATACACCTCATACAGCTTCACGAAGACGGGCGCGACCTTGTCGATCAGCTCCGCCGGAAAGTGCGCGGCGACCGCGATGGCCTTGGCCTTCTCGAGGTCGAGTCCGGTCTCGGGGTCGACCTCGATGCGCGCGAGCGCCTCGGGCCGCTCGACCGCGAGCTCCTCGATCTCCATGCCACCCTCGTAGCTTGAGAGGCTCAGGTACGAGCGGTTGGCCCGGTCCAGCAGCACCGAGAAGTAGTACTCCTGCTTGATGTCGGCGCCGGCCGCGACCATGACGCGCTTGACGGTGAGGCCCTTGATCTGGAGGCCGAAGATGCCCTTCGACAGCTCCTCGGCATCCGTGGGTGTCTTGGCAACCTTGACGCCGCCTGCCTTGCCGCGACCTCCAGCCTTGACCTGCGCCTTCACGACGGTGACGCCGCCGAGCTTCTCGGCTGCGGCGCGCACCTCCTCCGGGGTGTCGGCGACGATGCCCGGGAGCACGGGGACCCCGTACTTCTCGAAGAGATCACGGGCCTGGTACTCGAAAAGATCCACGCTGTTTGCTTCTTCCGTCTGCGTTCCGCGTTGTGCGGCCCGGTTCGCCGTTTCCGGTTCAGTGTCTCGATGCCGAGATAGTTCGACGTCAAGAGACTTTCAGGCCAAAGAAACTCTACTCGCGGAAGCTCTGACCGTTGTCCGTGGGCCACCCGACCCTCTGGCCGGTTCCCAGCGGATGCGCGGATGCTGCGACTCTCGCGGCCCACGCTGGCACGATGGAGGAATGGCGGGTGCGCGAAGTCTCGAGGAGTACGCCGCCGACGGCGTTCTGGTGCTGGGGGGTGCCGCCGCGATCCTGTTGCAACTCGCTGATCCGGTGGTCGCGAGCGGCGTGGCCGAGCACAGCTCCTTCGCGAGCGATCCGATGCGACGGCTGCGCAACACGCTCAGCTATGTGTACGCGGTCGGACTCGGCAGCGAGCAGCAGTCGCAGCTGATGGCGGCCCAAGTCGACCGCAGACATCGCGGGATCCCAGGAGCGACGGACGCCCAGCACCAGCTCTGGGTTGCCGCGACACTGCACCAGGTGGGTCGCACCGTGCACGAGCAGGTTTACGGACCACTCGCGCCGAAGGTCGCAGATCAGATCTACGCCGCGGGCGCACGACTAGGGACCACCTTGCAGTTGCCCGACGGTGCCTGGCCGGCCTCGCGTGCGGACTTCGTCCTGTATTGGACAGACGCCGTGGCCGCCCTCGACGTCACCGACTCCGCGCGCGCTACCGCGCACGAGCTGCTGCACTCCCGCGCGATCCCCTGGTGGACGCGACCGGCCATGCCGCTGGTCCGCACGGTGACGGCTGGGCTCCTGCCGGAGAGCGTTCGCGAGGCGTACGGCTTGCCACATCATGCAGCTCGCTATCGCGCAGCGATCGGGTTCGTCAGGGTGTTGACACGTGTAACGCCTCGACGGCTACGAGAGCTGCCGTCGAGGCGTCTGCTTGCGGCCCTGACGGCCCGCGGGTCGAACTAGTCGGCCAGGATGCGGTAGAGCTCACGACGGAGCTCGTCCATCTTGGCGGCGGCCTGCGTCCGCTGTTCAGGCGTCGCCGAGCGGGGGAACTGCTTGACCGCATCGACCAGGCGCCGAAGGCTGGACATGAACTCGTGATCGACGCCGCTGTTCTGCGACGCAGAGGTCTGCCAGGTGGCGTCGAGCTGCCCCTTATTGGACGCCACGTACCTGACGCCCTGATCGGTGAGCTCGTAGTCGGTGCGTCCACCGTCGCCTTGCTGGCGAACGAGACCCTCGTCGACGAGCTGCTGCAGCGTCGGGTAGACCGAGCCGGGGCTGGGGCGCCAGGCCTGCTCGGTGCGCTCGGCGATGCCCTTGATGAGCGCGTAGCCGGTAGCCGGCGCCTCGCTCAGCAGGGACAGGATGGCGGCGCGGACGTCGCCCTTGCGGGCACGGCCGTTGCCGCCCCATGCCTGCGCGAAGTCGCGCATCATCTCGGGGCCGAAGCCAGCACCGAAGCCGCCCGGGAAGCCGGGACCAAATCCGCCGCGACCACGCCCGCGGCCGGGGTGCTCGCCTTGGGCCTGCTCCTCGGGGCGTCCGTGGTGGAAGCGGGCGGCCGCGATGGCGGCCATTCTGGAATCGAAGTTGTTGTTTCTGATGATTTTCTCCTTGGACCGGTCACGCCGCGGAGATGGAATCCACGAGTCATCGAGACCGTTACCGACACTGTAGCGATATATCGGTATAGATTGCAATACTATTTTTGAACCCGTCGCGACTACGTCTAGCGGGCCTCGATCGTCAGGATGCGGCCCCCGAACGTCACCCGATCGCCAGGCTGGATCACGACCCGATAGCCCGGCAGGCAGCGCTGCGGAGCCTGACTCGCACGCTCGACCGCGACCCCGTTGGTTGAGTGCAGGTCCGAGATCCAGAACTGGCCGTTGGATTCGAGACCGAACTCGAGGTGAGCGCGCGACAAGAGCTTCTCGGTGTCGGCCAAGGTGAGTCGCTGCGTGTAGGCACCGGGCGCTTCGGAGGGGTCGCGACCAATGACCCCGCGGCCCGTGACCCGCAGCCGCTCTCCGCTCGAAAGGTGCAGCTCGATGTTCGACACGACAGCGGTTGCGGCGGCGACCGGCGCGTGGGCGACGTCAGGACGACGCGCGGGACGCGGGGCGGAATCCCCGGCCGAGAAGGCCGACGGACTCGGGAGGCGTCGCGCGCGCGGCGAACCCACGGCGGGTGGCGGTGTCAGTCGGACCGCTGCGAGCGCTCCCCCCGCTCGCGGCGCGGCGAGTGATGCCATGAGTCCTCTTCGTTAGTGCACGAACTCGTCTCACCTTAGGCGGACGAGACACCCAGCGTGCGCGCGCCTCAGGGAACGGGTTCTCATTGTGGCCCATCCACTCGACGAACGTGCCTCGTCCGCGTCGAAGGCGTGGAGTAGTCCAGAAGGAAGCCCCTGTCATGTCTCGCACGAAGATCTGATGATGCCGCCGATGCCTATCTCTTCGCAGCGTCAGTTGGCCGCTGGCGCGGGAAAAAGCGATAGCGTACCGGTTACGGCGTCGAACAGTTCCAGCAGCGGCTCCGCGAGATCGATTGCCGGGGATGCCGCGGCCACCAGCAGTATGCGATCGGAATCCAGCGGGACGAAGGTGTGCATCACGATGGAGCGGATGGACCCCGAGCCTCCGGGCATCGCCACGTCCACGACGCCCTGACTCCGGGGAACGCACCCGATGCCCTCGAGGTTGACGATCGAGCGCGACATCCACAGATCGCCGTCCTCGCGTGCCTCTCGGGTGGGCAGGGTCTCGGCGATCGCGTCGACACCCGGGCCCGCAGGGGGCGTCGGGATAACCGACACGGTGATCGCACCGGGGATCGCTGACTCCTCAAGCACCATGACGAAGCATGCGCAGTAGATGGCACCAGCGTCGGCCGCGTCTCGCGCCTGACGACGCAGCACTTTGATGAGCGCAGCGCGGTGTTCCCAGAGTTCGGGCTGTTCACGCACCCGACTCTCGATGAGGAGCTTGATGTTCGCGTCACGGGTCGCACGGTTCACGTCCAACTCGAACCAGCTGTCGGGGATAGAGAGCGAGAATCCTCCGCTCACGCGGCACCCGCCCAGTTCGGAGTCTTCTCGAGCATCGTGCGGTAACTCGCCGGCACATTGCTCAGCATCATCAACGAGACGATCGGTCCCTCGGGCATGACGACGGTCGATAGCAGCTGGCCGTAGGCGGGGTTGCCCTGAGCAGCTTCCAGATCCGTGTCGACCACGATCATGATCTGCGCCTCGGCCCGCTCGAGCCGGTAGCCGACCACCCACACCCCGCCAAGTGGCAGTCCGGCGGCCCGAACCGCCAACGCAACAGTGCGCCCTGCTGTCTCGTAGGGAGCACGCGCCGCTGGCTTCAGCTCGGCGACGGCGGCCAGGTAGCCCTTCGGAAAGTAGTCGGTGACGAACAGGATCTGCTCACGCAAAGCGGCATCGATCACGAGCTGATCGATCGATCCGCTGTCGAGGATCACGTTGACATCGGGGTTGCTGCGCAACGCGACGTGCAACGGCACCTGAACCAGAGAAAGTCCGGGAGATAGTGCCTCGGCCGCGGCATCCTGCTCGGTCCAGGCGAAGGCGAACTTGCGCCCATAGTCGTCGGTAACGGGTGACAGCGGCCGGTCCTCGTCGTCCGTGTGGAACAGCACCCAGCGGCTCGCGAGCGTAGCCCGACGCCGACGACTGATGATCGAACTCTCGGCGCGCGGAGCCCCCAGCACCTCATCGACTTCCTCTGGCGCGATGGTGAGGCGCTCCCCGGCGGGATCGACAAGAAGACCGAAGGCCGCCGGCAACTCGCGGAGCGCGGTCCACACCGGCATGGGCGTGAGCGCGGTGAGCGGGACGCCGGCCGCAACAGCGCTCTCGGGGTTGAGGTACGCGATGCGCAGCGCCCCCTGGCCCGTTGAGCTCACCAGGATGGGGATGTCGAGGATGGCACCGATCTCGTCGGGGTCCATCGCTGCGCCTGAGGTGCTGACCATCGAGTCAGCTTGGCAGGTTGGCGAAGGGGTTGGCGAAAGGGACCGGCTCGCGCGGGTTGGTAGTCCATCGACGCCACCACGCGGCATGACGTCGGCGACTCCACCAGGTATCACCCGCGGTACCCCCCTGGAGCCAAAACGCCGCGAGTCCACCCAGACCGCTGAAGACCACCGTTCCCGATGCTCCCGGGCCGCCCGGCCCAAGCACGACACCTTTTCCGAACTCGAACTGGGCCTCGAGAGCGTCGAGATCGACCGGGTGCCGGAACTGGAAGTACATTCGCCGGTCGTGCATATTGCCGAGATCCAAGCGTGCGGAATTGCCGCGCTCCCGCTCCGCGATCAGCAGCGGGTTCAGAGCGTGGATGGCCTCTCGCGAGCTGAACTCGACGGACGCGGTCATCGGGCCCTCTTCGTACTGTCGAAAACTTCGGCGCCATGCCCGACACCCGCGCCCAGGTGGATCCCGAGGCGCATGGCCGACCCCGGCAGGCCCACCTGCGCGACATGACTGGACGACTCCTCGGCCACCGTCGGGAAGGTGGTGGCGACAGGGTCGCCGTGGAGCCGGATGGCGTCTCCCGGAGCGAGGGTGACGAAGGCCCTGTCATCTTTGAAGGTGACGGGCAAAGGAAGTCCCGTGGCATTCGAGATCACCACAACATGACCCTCGCGCAGGTTGGACGTCATGTTGGGGAAGTACGTCTGGTGGAGCATGCCCGATCCGAACTGCGGATTAGCCTGCGCGAGTGAATGAGCGATCGGGATGTCAGCACTTCCGGTTGTCTGCAAGGTGTACATGCCGTTTCGCAGCGAATCGATCCTGCCAACTGTCGGCTCCGCGCCCGAGCGACCGACTTGCGCCCCATCCCAGATCGAGTTGAGGTTGCCATGTCTGCTCGCTGCGGTCCCGCCATCCAGCACGAAGTTGGACACAGCACCACCGGCACCCGCCTCGAAGGTGTGGATTTCAGCGTTGCCTGCTCGGTCACTCGCGGGGAGCGAGCTGTTGACCCACAGATCCGTTCCGTGATATCCGCCTCCGGTTTGCCATATTTTCGCGGCAGCCGCCGGGTTGCGGTCGCCGAGGGCGACGAGATGGTCGGTCCAGCCTTTCGCCGAGCCCAACTGGAAGTCACTCCGGATCGTCGACGAGAGGTCTTTCAGGAACGTGACAGGAGCTCGCATCGACCCAGCTGCGCCGAATGCGCCCGGGATTCCCCGCAGCACCGACGTCACTCCGGGGATCAGGCCGACCGCTGAGCGCTGCACTGAGCGCGCAGTGCTGGCGATGGCGATCTTCGACACCGAGAGCAGGTGCACCCCGACGAGGCCGAGGCCCCGAGCCACGGTCGAGCCCGAGCGGAACACGTCGGCGATCTTTGCGACCGAGGTGAGCGCACGGCCTCCCGGGATCAGGCCGACCAGCAACAGCACGATGGTCATCGTCACGTCTTGACCCTGGGCGGCCTTCATCAGCGCATCTGCCAGCAGAAGAACGGTGGCGGCGATGATCAGGGCCCACACGAGGGGACCGCCCACGAAGATCGCGACGATCGAGACGATCGTCAGTACGACCGTGGCGACTTCGACGATCGCC
>JAYWDH010000018.1:0-2559 GCA_043779945.1 Microbacteriaceae bacterium | reverse complement strand
GATGCTGATCGCCGACCGCCGACGGGAACTGATCCTCGGTGCGCACGCTGTCGGTGAGAACGCGATCGAAGTGGTGCAGTCGGTCACGACCGCGATGGCCGCCGGCATCGACGTGGCCACTCTCGCGAACGTCAAGTTCGCGTACCCCACCTACAGCGCGGTGATCGGACTCGCCGCCCGGGCGTTGCTGTCGGAACGAAGCGAGCCGGTTCCAACATCTCACTGACGATGATTGCGGGCGGCCTACTCGGCCAGCGACGGTGTCCGAGTCAGCGCGGCCCGCGCCTCGATCGCGAGGTCGGGCTGGTCGGTGAAGACCCCATCAACGCCCATTTCCATCAGCTCGAGGAACTCGGTCATCCAGTCGCCGAACTGGCGAGCGGATGACCCGTGCCGCAAGCTTTTCGCGAGAAACTTGTTTTCTGCGCGCAACGTCCAGCAGAAGACCGTGAGACCGGCGGCGTGAGCTCGCGCGATGAGCTCGATGCCGGCCGGAGAGCCCGAGACGGTCGAGTCTGAGACGGTCGAGTCTGAGACGGTTGAGATCGAGACATCCGCTGCCTGCAGGATGTGTTTGTCGAAACTGATGCCGTCCACGGACAGCGCGAGAGCCGCCATTCCGTCCGCCGTGAGATAGGACGCGTACGTGCGGGCGGCGGCCCCCCGCGTCGCCACTTGGTCGGCAGGGCAACCCTCAGGCTCGACAAGAAACACATAGCGTGCCACCACTCCCCGGTCGCGGATCTGGCCGAGCACTGTTTCCTCGAAGCATTCAACGGTGAGCCGATCGTCTTCGCTCCAGCCGGCGGCGGCCAGCTCTGCCGCAAAGAGTTCGTCAAGCGGCAGGCCGATCGACGCAAAATAGCTCGCGTGCTTGATCTCGGCGACCATGCCGATCCGCTTGCCAAGTGCGCTGGTCGGCGCCGCATCGAGCAGCACCAGCAGGTCGACCAGCCTGAGGATGCCGTCGCCCGCGAACTGAGTATTACCCGGCCGCAGCTTCGGCAGCCGCTCGGTCGCCCGCAGGGTGGCGAGCTCCGCCCAGGTGAAGTCCTCGGTAAACCAGCCACTGAGCAACACCCCGTCGATTACTTTCGTAGTGCGTCGGTCGGCGAACTCGGGATGCGCCTTCACATCCGTCGTACCCGAGATCTCGTTCTCGTGGCGGATCACGAGCACGCGGTCCCTCGTGGCGACGAGGTCGGGCTCCACGGCATCCGCTCCCTGATCGAAGGCGAGCTCGTAGGCCGACCGGGTGTGCTCCGGCCGGTAGCCGCTCGCTCCGCGATGGCCGATAACAAGGAGAGGAGGGTGGGTCACGTTCCAACGCTACGGGATGCGGATGCTGCGCCCTGTAGACTTGCTACTCTCGTGGCCATGGGGAAATGCACGAACTGCGGGGCCGCCCTCGATCCGGGCTGGAAGTTCTGCATCGCCTGCGGCGCATCCGTCATAGCCCGGAACGAGATCAGGTCGAACGAGACCGCGGCGAACGGGACCGCGGCGAACGGGACCGCGGCGAACGAGACCGCGGCAGACGAGACCGCGGCAGACGAGACCGCGGCAGGGGAGATCGATACGCCGTCGACTCCGACACGCGAGTCGATTCCGTCGGCCATCCGATCGGATGAGCCGGACGACGAGCCCCTCCCTCGCAAGCGGATGGATGCTGCCATGATCTTCGGAATCGCCATGGCGGTCGGCGGTGGCGTGCTGATCATCCTCGTGGCGATGGCGCTCTTCAGCCCACGAGGCTGATGGCGTGGGCTCCGCACTCCGCTGGCAGGAACCGACCGCACAGCTTTCGCTGCGCTGGGGCAACTATCGCGGTCGCTACGTCGGGGCAATCGCGCTCATCCTGGCTGGTGCGCTCGTGTTGCAAGCCGGATCCGTGTATGCCGACTACCTGATCGTGCTCGGGGCGGGAGCTCACGTCACCGGGTGGCTGATCATGCCGTCCCGGGGTGCATTCCGGGCCGCGGTTGCTGTTCCGAGTGTGCTTCTCGTGGGCGCTCTGCTCCTCGGATCGGTGGCGGCGGTGCTTCTCGTCGGCCCCCTCGCCTTCTGGTTGCTTCTGCGACAGCGTCCAGGTGCAAGCTACCTCGCGATCCTGCTCCCGGTGACGAGCGGACTGGTACTGGCTCAGCTCTATCCGCAATACGGCGACGGCGCGATCGTGGTCGGTGTCTCCCTGGTGGTGATCGTCGGCTCGGCCTGGATCGCGCGCTGGATCGCAGTACGTATCGCGCTGGGGCGATAGCGGGGCAATGCCCAGCATCTCGGGGGGCGCGGCCGATAAGATATTGTCATGGCATCCTCAAACCCCGCATTCAACCGCTCCCCCGCGTTCTCAACGAATCGCGATGTCGTAGCGAAACTGCAGGAGAATTCAGCGCCGAAAGTGTCGTCCGAGGGCATGACGGCTGCCCAGCTCACCGAGCTGTACAGCGTTCCCTCGGCGACCTCCGTCGACACCGATCGCATGACCTACGAAGACACGATGGTGAAGATCGTCACCTCCTTCGTGATCCTGCTCGTGGGTGCCGCGGTCGGCTGGTT
>JAYWDH010000017.1:0-7587 GCA_043779945.1 Microbacteriaceae bacterium | reverse complement strand
GGCCGGCCGATACGCCGGGTTCTGTCCGGCGCCTAAGCACCGTGACGGCCATCTCTCTCGGGACTACGTTGCCGCAGCCCTCTAGCGGTCTACCCAGGAACTCGGCGAGCAGCCTCAGCGTTCCCTGTCTGACCTTGCTCCGGACGAGGTTTACCCAGCGAGCCCGATCACTCGGGCCCCTGGTGGTCTCTTACACCACCGTTTCACCCTTACCGCCAGCTGGCTTTTCCGAAGAAATGCTGGCCGGAGGCGGTCTACTCTCTGTTGCACTTTCTCGCGGATTGCTCCGGGTGGGTGTTACCCACCGTCCTGCTCTGTGGAGCCCGGACGTTCCTCGGCATCCTTCCGAAGAAGGATGACGCGACCGTCTGGCCGACCCATTTGCGTTGTCCAGGCTAGCGGGTCTACCTCTCGAACGAAGCTCGCGCGTCCATAGCCTCGTTCGCGAGCTTGTCGGCACGCGAGTTCTCAGCACGCGGGATCCATTCGAACGACACGGGGGTACCCGACAGGATGCCACGGGCTTCCGCCGCGAGATCCGCCATGTCCGGGTGCTTGATCTTCCAGCGACCGGACATCTGTTCGACGACGAGCTTCGAATCCATCCGCACGTGGAGCGCAGCATCCGGGTCGAGCGCAATCGCCTTGGTCACCCCGGCGATCATCGCCTTGTACTCGGCCACGTTGTTGCTGGCGATGCCGACGTAGAGCCCGAGTTCAGCCAGCACCTTACCCGTGACCGGGTCGATGACGACCGTGCCGGAGCCGGCGGTGCCCGGATTACCGCGCGATCCGCCGTCCGCCTCGACAACGAGTTCACGCTGTTCGCCAGCGGCGAGAGGGTTCGCTCGGAAAGCGACGGCCACTACAGGCCCGACTCGTTGGTGCGAACCAGAATCGCGCTTGAGTCCGTGCAGAGCAGTACGTCATCGGGGGCGGCGGCACGGACCGTCACCATGTCGGATGAGTTCAGGGCTACTCCGCTGGCGCTCGACACGCCGCCGCGCAGCAGGGAGGCGCCGACACCGTAGCGGGCGCGCTGCTTCTCGTAGAGGGTGAGGAGATCCTCGGTTACCTTGCCCGCGATCTCGTCGCGGCTGGCAGCCGCGTGCACCCGATCGACGTCGAGCGCAGCCAGCGCCGAGTCGCGTGAAACCGCCGCATCGGCGATCCTCACCTCCAGCGCTTCCAGCTCTGCGCGGGTGGCAGACAGCGCCGCTGCGCGCTGCTCGACGGTTTCCATGACGGCGAGCTCAATGTCCTCGAGATCGTTCTGGCGCCTGGCGAGGGCGGCGAGCTCCTGCTCGAGCGCCGCGACATCCTTCACGGAGGCGCTCGCCTGGAGTCGCGCATTGTCACGGCTGACACGTGCCTCAACGACGGCGACATCGGCCTCCGTGCGCGTCAGCTCGAGTTGCGCATCTTCCCAGGCACCGCTCTGCTCGCCGACCGTGCGGCGCAGAGCGTCGCGCTCAGTGCTCAGCGCGGCGATTGTCGACAGTTCGGGAAGCGTGCTGGCGCGGTGACCGAGCTGGTTCAGCTTCGTGTCCAGCGCCTGCAGCTCGAGCAGCAATGCCTGGACTTCGGGGGCGGCCTTCATGGCCATGCGATCTCCGTTCGATGGTTCATGACAATCAGGATGTCGCGCATCAGACGATCGCGAAATCCCACGGGTCGGTGCGTAACTCGCTGACGGTGACGGTCAGGCCCGGGAGGGCGGCGCGCAACTGCTCGGCCGCGACCTCCAGCCAGAGCCATTCGCTGGCCCAGTGCGACACGTCGATGAGCGCAGGGCCCCGGCCGAGGCGACTCCGCTCGCGCGCCTCGGACGCCGGGTGATGACGCAGGTCGCTGGTGACGTAGACGTCAGCGGTCACGACCTCCGGATGCCCGAGCAGCGAGTCTCCGGCGCCTGCGCACAGCGCGACGGTCTCGACCTCATGGCCGTACTCCCCCGCGACTCGAATGCCCTGCGCGGTGGCCGGGAGGATCTCCGCAAGCGTTCGGGCAAGGGCGCCAAGCGTGGTCACGGCCGCGAGTCGGCCGACCCGACCCAGCCCGAGACTCGGGTCGGAACCGACCTGGACCGGGCGCGTATCGAGCAGGCCGAGTCGCTCGGCGAGGACCGCAGAGGTGCCATGAGCGACGATGTCAGCGTTGGTGTGCGCGGCGATCAAAGACGCGCCACCTCGCAGCAGTCGGCCGATCACAACGCCCTTGTAGCGATCCTCGGCAACGCTCGTGACCCCGCGTAGAAGCAGCGGATGGTGCGTGAGCAGCAGTTGTGCGCCCACCCCGAGCGTCTCATCGACTGTGTCGGGGACGGCGTCGACCGCGAGGTGGATCGCACTCACCTCAGACGCCGGGTCTCCCGCAATAAGGCCCACCGCATCCCACGACTCCGCGCCCGATGGCGGCCAGAGCGCCGAGATCGCGGCATCCGCATCGGCGAGTGTGATCGGCATTCTCCCAGTGTAGGAGCGCGTCAATCGGCGGGAATCGTGGAGTGCGCCTGATCCGGCGTCGCGACCGAGACCGAGGCTGTGGTGGGGGCAGGCGCGGCGGTTATCACGGGAGCAGCGTGAGACGAATGGGCGGCGCCTGGAGCCGACGTCTCCTGCCTGCGGATCGTCGAAATGCCTGCGGCGAGCGGAACCAGGAGTCCGAGCACGAGCGCCACGAAGACGCCAGCGTTGCTCGACCCGACGGGATCGCCGGGTGCGACCCCGATCGCCGTAAAGAAGAAGCCCTGCCACTGGAGGCCGATGACGTTCGAGGTCACGAAGCCGTAGCCGATCGCGCTGACCACGACCAAGGCGATCAGGTTCACCCAGCGCACCTGCGGATAGATGCCGCCCGCCGCGAGCAACGAGGGAGTGTGGAACCGACGCGTGCGGATCATCATCTCTGCCGCGAAGATGCCAGCCCATGCGGCTACCGGAACGGCGATGGTGATGATCAGGCTTCGCACGACGGTCGAGAAGTCGGGTACGAGGAACAAGAGGGCGCCAGCGGCAGCCAACACCAGGAGAGCACCCACGAGAGTGCTCATGTCGCGACGCATCCGGACGCCGAGCGCCTGCAGGGCGAAACCGCCAGAGTAGATGGTGAGAACGGCACCAGAGAGCAGACCGAGCGATGCTGCGGCAAGCAACGGCGCCGGATACCAGAGCGGCAGCAACGACGCGATGGCCGCGAGTGGGTTGGTCTGCAGTCCCGTGGCCAGCGCTGGATCCGAGGCCGCGAGCATCGCACCCCAGCAGATGAGCAGGAACGGCGGCAGAGTCGCACCGAAGGTCGCCCAGAGCATCGACGCGCCGCCCGAGCTGCCGGGACGCTGGTACCGCGCGATGTCGGAACTCGAGTGCACCCACGCGAGGCCGATCACGCTGAAGACGATCGACGCACCACCAATTACGAGCACCCATGAGCCGTCGGGTGCCGTGAGAGCCGCAGTGAAATTGAGATGCTGGAATGTCAGTGCAGCCACGCCGAGGATCAGCAGACCATTCACGGTACTGAGCACGAGTTGCAGTTTGGCGACGAATCCGTAGCCAAACATGGCGACCACGGTCGCGATGACGAACCCCGCCACCAAGCCAACGAACTGCCAGACGGTCGCTCCGAGGCCCGCATCCAGTCCTGCCCCGACCAGCACCTGGGCGACCGCTGTCGCCAGCAGCCAGAGCAGAACGCCACCCCAGAAAATACGCGTGATCACGGCGAGGATGGCCGGCAGGATGTTGCCAGCGTGACCGAAGGTAGCGCGCGAGACCACCATCGTTGGCTGCCCGCTCCACTTGCCGGCGAGCGTGCCCAGCCCGAGCGGCAAGAACGAGATCGCGACACCGGCGAGGGTCGCAATTATCGACTGCCGGAGACTCATTCCGGTGCCCAGCAAGACCGCGCCGAGGCCGAGGCTGATGACCGAGGAGTTCGCCGCGAACCACAGCCAGAACAGACGAGCGGCACGACCGGCCCGCAGGTCGAGCGAGGTTGGCTCAAGGCCCGCGGTCTCGACAACGAACGCCGAGGGCTCCTTCGGCGTCTTGTCACGCAGCACGGGCTGATCCGCGGCAAGGCGAGCCGAGGCGATTGGCTCCGAAAGCGGCGCGAACGTTTCGAACGTGTGCGGCGCCGAGATCGGGATCGCTCCGGTGCCGCTCACGCGGTCAACCTCGTCGATCACGTCGTCATCGTCCTCGTCGAGGAATCGCGACTCGGTCGCCTCGGGAAATCCGGTCGTGGCGGCGGTCGTCGCCACGACAACGGCGAGCACGGGGGCCAGCGCAGTCTCCGGCATCGGGGGGAAAAACAACGACGCGACCGTCGTCGACTGCGCCGCGGCGTCGCTGGACATGATCGGAATGTCTTCGTAACCGGGCGGGGGCGGCAACTCCGCACGATCCTCGAAGTTTGGCAACTCAGCGGGCAGCGGGATGGGCAGGCGCGCCATCGTGTTCGCCGTGATGGGAGAAACCGGGTCGAGAGCCCCACTCGGGGTGCTGTCCACGAACTCCGGGGGCTCAACGAGCTCCGGGGGCGTGTAGACCGGCGGCGGAGCATCCAGCCAGTCGGGCGACTCCGGACCGACGGGCGGCTCTAATGAATACGGAACGGCCACACCGAACTGCGGGGCCGAGTCACTCGACAGCACAGTCGGAGCCAGAGGAAGAGGGTCGACCTGCGGGAGCGCGAAGGGCGCAGCGGATGCCTGCGTGCTCGCCTCATCGGCCGACTCGGCCCGAGCGAGGTCCACCGTCTGGGTGAGAACGAACGGCTCTGGGTCGAGCGCTTCAGCAACAGAGGGCAGCGGGGTGGGCATCCCAAGGGCAGGATCCGGGAGCACCCGCTCGGCGGCGGCCACGGCAGCAGCGACTGCAGCAGCGACTGCGCCAGCGACTGTCGAGTTCGGCCCCGCAGGAACTGCTGACGTCGGCTCGGGCGCACCGAGATCCCAGACGCCATCTTCTGTGGCGTCGGCGGTCATCCACGACTCCGGCGCAGGCGTGGGGGCCGGAATCGAAGCGGCCCGAGTGAGGGCTGCAGCGGCGGCGGCCGCTTCTGGGTCGATCAGGCTCTCGTCGACGGGAGGAAGCCAGGAGAACGCGGGGGCGAAAGCAGATGGCGCGACGATTGGAATCGCGGCCGTCGCCGACGCGAGGGACTCGAAGGCGACGGGCTCGTCACGCGCGCCATCGGGACTCGGCTCGCCGAGCAGAATGGTCGGCTCGTCGATGGACGCGGGAATGCTCGCGGCCGAGGGAAACAGCCAGGCGAAAGCCTCGGGAGGGGCCCCGGCGGGAGCTTCGAACTCTGCGGGCGCGCCGACTGCTTCGGGCCCGGCGGGCTCCGACACCGGCGGCGACTCGTCGGGGAACAGCGACCACACCTCGGTGCCGGGCGCGAACGGTGACGAGGCGACTTCGTCACGGTCATCGTCATCGTCAGCACCGTCGATGTCGTGGTCGTTGTCACCACGGTCGACGTTGTGGTCGTGGACAGCGGCGTTTGGCTCGGCTTCCGGCTCGGACCTAACGGCCTGCGTGGCGTTCCAGCCCAGCGCATCGGTGCCCGGAAGCGGCGCAAACGACTCGAGATCCGGGGACGGCCGCGCGCCACCCATCGCGGGCAGATCGGGTAACGCGGCGACCACCGTCTCCGCGGGTTCCGCATTCGGCGCATTGGCCGTGAAATCCTCCTCGGCACTGCGGGGAATGGGCACCGCTCCCGGGATATCGAAGATCGGGGCGCCGAACGCCGGGACGACCGACCCGGCCACAGCATCCGACTCAGCCGAAGATGACGGCTCAGCCGGGGATGAGGGCTCAGATGGGCCGACCGGTTCGTGCGCCGCCGCGGTCGTCGTGGCGGCGGCGGTCGCCGAACTCAACCAGGCGAAGACGTCGGTAGTCGGGTCGGTGCCCGTGTCGGACACAGCCGCGGCGGTTTCGGAGACGGTGGGCGGCGCCGGAATCGCCACCGACTCATCCGTCGCAGTCGGAAGTTCCAGGGAGGGCGGCTCGCCGGCGGCGATGCGGCGAAACTCGTCCTCGAGGCGATCCATCGCCTCAAGCGTCGACGCACCGCCCCAAGCACGCAGCAGCTCGTCGCCCTCCTGCGAGGGTCCGGCCGCGGCGTCCGACCCGTTCATCGCCGGAATAGGAGAGGTCTCGGGAGTCGTCGCAGATTCAGAGAAACGTGCAGGCTCGACGAGCGCGGGCAGCACGGGCGGTCGCAGCCACGGGAGCTTGATCTCGGAGGTGTACGTACTCACCTCGGCGGCCATGGCATCCGCGAGTGCGTCATCGTCGAAGGTCGGCGGCTCAGCATCCGGCGCCGGAGACGTGAAGTTGGAGCGACGGATACCCGAAGGATCCCAAGGCTGCGCGGGCGACGTGGCCGGTGCACCGTTGTCCTGGGGTACGTCGGTCATGCCTCGGATTCTAAGGTCGCTCGGAGATTTTTGGCCCACGACGAGCCGTAACGATTGCAGCGAGCCCCGAGAAAACGAGAAGAAGGCCCAACCAGCCAACCGCCGCCAAGCGTTCCCCCACGACGACTACGGCCAGAATCGTCGCGACGACCGGTTCGAGCAGGGTGATGCTGGTGGCGGCGGAGCTGCGCACCGTGCGCAATCCGATCCCGAAGAGCACGTAGCCAAACAGGGTTGGTCCGATCGCCAGATAAGCCGCGATCGTCACCGTAGAGGCCGACTGCAGTAGCGGCGCACCGGTGACGATCAGCACAGGAAGCAACAGCAGCGCCCCGAATCCGAACATCGAACCCATGACCCCGCGACTCGGTTGACCGAGACCGATCGCGCGTGATGACCCGTAGGCGTAGAGCGCGTAGGCCGCGCCCGCGAGGAGTCCCAGTCCGACGCCGGGAAGCGTGCCCGCGGAGAGTCCGACTTCGCCAGTCTGGCGCCCGAACGCGAGCATCGCGATTCCCGCCACGGCGATGCCGGTCGAGATCGCCCAGCGACGGGACAGCGGATGCCGCTCCCCGATCCGCTCGAACAGCGCCGCGAAGGCGGGGCCGGAACCTAGAGCGACCACGTTCCCGACCGCGACGCCGGCCAGGTTCATGGCCGAGTAGAAGGCCAGCGGATACACGAACACCCCGACCGCGCCGAGCGCGACCCAGCGGCGCGCGTACTCGTCGCGCAGGACGGTCCACGACATCCGCGGCGCCGTGAAGAGCAGGAGCAGGCCACCGATGCCCATCGTCGAGGCGCCGACGGCGAGCGGGCTCACATTGTCGGGCAGAAAACTTGCCGTCGTCCCGGTCGTACCCCACATGAGTGAGGCGAGTAACAGAGCGACGATGCCCGCGGTACTCCGGTTCTCCACGCTCCGACGATAACGGGCCGACATCCAGGAGGCGACCGGGTCGGCCTTCTGCAAGAGTGCACGAATTCACGGCGGATAAGGGCGCCATGAAGCGCGAGCCGATGTCCCGACTCATCACAGGGTGGGCCCTGAGGTGTCCGGGTTCAGGACATCGTTGATAGATGAGTCGGGACATCGTTGATAGTTGGGGGCCCTTCGATGATGGTTCATGTCGAAGGCTCGCGTGATCGTC
>JAYWDH010000016.1:0-2596 GCA_043779945.1 Microbacteriaceae bacterium | reverse complement strand
CATCCGGCACCACGATGCGCGCCTCGGCTACGGTCTGACCTGGTTCGAAATGCACGGTTGAAGACACTGCTCCCACGCTCACCCGGGCCGAGTATCCGGATGCGTCGGCGAGGGCGATCTGGACGCGGACCGTCGCCACGCCGTCTGCCCCATCCAGCGTGACCATCGGCTGCACGGAAGCGATCCGCGCCCCCGACCAGTTCTGCAGGGTGACCGGGCGCCAGAGGCCGACGGTGGCGGCATCCGGCCCCCAGTCCCAGCCGAAGTTGCAGGCCATCTTGCGGATCGCGTTGTAGGGGTGGTGGTTCACGTGCGGACGATAGCCCTGCTCGAGACTCTCGCGATCGGCATATCGCACGGGTGAGGCGAATGTCACCGTGAGTTCGTTCTCGCCGTTGCGGAGCAGCGGTCGCACCTCCACGCGATAGCTACGGTGCATGTTGCGGGTCTCGGCGATCACCGCGCCGTTGAGCTCGACGCGGGCGACAGTATCGAGCCCCTCGAAAAGGAGTTCAGCCCGGTCGAAGCCCTCATCGCTCCACTCGAAAGTCGTGCGGTACTCCCAGTCGCAGGCACCGATCCAGGCTTGCAGGCGCTCGTTGTCGTCTAGGTAGGGGTCGGCGATGAGGCCCGCAGCGAGAAGGTCGGTGTGAACGCTGCCGGGCACGGTCGCCGCGAAGGAGTGCCCCACGATCTGCTCCGGCGCCGGACCGTCCACGACCCGTACGGTCCAGCCGTCGTGAATCGAACGCGTGGCCATCGACTCAGTGGTGGTGGTGGTGGTCGCAGTGCTCATTTGGTTGCCCCCTGGGTGAAGCCGTTGTAGATGAAGCGCTGGAGTACGAGAAAGATGATGAGCGTCGGGATGATCACGAGGAGCGCTCCGGCCGAGATGATCTCCCACTGCGAGCCGTAAGGTCCCTTGAATGCGAACAGCGCGGTCGAGATCATGGCATTCTCCGGAGACGGAGCGTATAAGAATGCCTGGTAGAACTCGTTATAAATGGCGATTCCTTTGATGATGATCACGGTCGCGATCGCGGGCTTGAGCAAAGGAAGGATGACCCGCCAGTAGATAGTGAACTTGTTCGCGCCATCGAGCATCGCGGCCTCGTCCACGTCTTTCGGGATCGACTGCATGAACTGTAAAAAGATGTAAATCGAGATGATGTCGGTGCCGAGGTTGAGGGCGATCAGCGACAACAGCGAGTCGTAGAGACCGAGGCCGTTGACGATCTGGAACGTCGCCACCTGAGTGGTGACCCCGGGCACCAAGGTCGCCACGAGAAAAAGTGCAATCACCAGCTTCTTCATCCGAAACTCGAATCGATCGATCGCGTAGGCGGTCATCGAGCCGATGAGGATCGTGCCGGTCAGCGAAACCAAAAGAACGATGCTGGTGTTCCGAAAACCAACCGCCATGTTCCCGTCCGTGAAGGCCGTGACGAAATTGTCGAAATTGAACCAGTCCTTTGGCAACTCCAGCGGGCCGGTGGTCGCGAACTCACGTTTGGTCTTGAACGCGGTGATCACGAGCACGACGAGCGGAAGCAGGGTGACGACGCTTGCCGCGACCAGCACGAGGTACTTCGTCGTCGTGGCACCGATCCTGCCGGGGAGGCCCTGCCACGATCGCAGAGTTACCGACGTCCGTCCGGTTGTTGCTGAGCGTGTTGTCGTTGATGTCATGTCAGGTTGACCTCATCGTCCGGTACCAGTTTTCGTTGGACAAATGTCACGATCAACACGATGACCAGCAACACGACGGCCATGGCCGACGCGAGACCGACCTGGCGGAAAACAAAGGCACGCTGGATGGTTTGGATGACGAAGGTTGCGCTCCCGTTCGTGCCGCCGGTCATGATGAAGGGGATCTCGAATACGGCGAGACTTCCGGAGATCGCGAGGATGAACGAAAGACTGATGATGCGCTTGATGCCGGGCATGATGATGAAGCGAAATTGTTGGAACCGGTTCGCGCCATCGAGATCGGCGGCCTCGTAAAGCGACGCGGGAATCGATTGGATGGCGCCGAGGAACAGGATGAAGCTGAGCCCGGTATAGCGCCAGATCGACGTGGACGCGAGCGAGATGTTCACCACGTCGGGGTTGCCGAGCCACTGCACGGTGAGCTGTTGGAGCCCGACGAGCTTCAGCACACTGTCGAGCGTGCCGTTCGGCTGGAAGAAGTACAAGAACATCAGGCCGATGGCGACGCCGTTCAGGAGCGTCGGGAAGAACAGGATGCCCTTGAACAGGTTTCGGAAGCGCGTGCTGAAACTCAGCACCGTCGCGAAATAGAGAGCGAATCCCATCTGGACGAAAGACGCCACGATGTAGTACAGGCTGACGACGAATACCCTGAGGAATTCCGGCTTGGTGAAGATGTCGATGTAGTTCTGCAGGCCGATGAAGTTCTTGGTGAGATTGATCCCATCCCAGTCCGTGACGCTGTACCACAGCAGGTTCACCGCGGGCACGTAGGTGAAGACGAGCAGGAAGGCGAGGGGGATGATCAGGAAAAGGTACGGCGTGATCCGGCGCTGCCGCACCCCCCGACGGGGCGGAGGAGTCTTGGCCTCCACCGCATCGAGAG
>JAYWDH010000015.1:0-7621 GCA_043779945.1 Microbacteriaceae bacterium | reverse complement strand
ATGTGAGCGATCTGGTCACGAGCGTCACCTGGGCAGAGCGCGAGCTCAAAGCCTTCGCGCAGGCGTGGCTCGAGCCGGGCGAACGCCGCGAGGTCGAGATCGCGCTCCCGGTCGCCGAGTGCAGCATCGTGGATGCCGCGGGCCACCGCCACGTAGAGCCGGGCATCTTTGCGGTGCTGGTCGGGCCGAGCTCCCGCGATCGGGATTTGCTGGGTGCGGAGTTTCGCGTGCTGCGATGAACTCGGCAGAAGAGCTTTCGATCCTCGAGCGAGAACTCGCCTGGGCGGACCCAGAACGGGTCTACCTTGAGCTGGTCGCGGATTCGCCGACGTCGGTATGGCTCGACGGCGGCCCGAGTGCGACAAGCGGGATCTCGGTGATCGGGATCCCGAGCCGGCTGGTCTCGGTGCGGGATCCGGGCGATGCCCTGACGACGTTAGCGACACTGCTGGCCGCGGCTCCGCGCATCCGAGCTCGCGCGGAACCGACTCCGCTCGGCTGGGTCGGGTGGATCGGCTACGAGGTCGGCTCCGCCGAGCTGCGCACAGCTGCCCACCACGCGCCGAGCGCCGCGATGGTGCTCGGCCGACTGGATCGCGCCGTTGTGTTCGATCACCGAACGCACCGCATCCGGCTGCTTGTGATGGGCGACGCGATCGACGACAACCGTGCCGCCACGGCCTGGCTCGACGAGCTGGCGCTGCGGGTGGCCGAGGTCTCGGCGCTGCCTCTCGAGGAGGCGCCTCCGGCATCCGGGGCGCCCGCCGACGTCGCATGGCGGCACAGCCGAGATGACTATCTTGACCATATCCGCGAGGCTCAGCGACTGATCGGCGAGGGCGATGTTTATCAGGTCTGCCTCTGTAACGCCGGCGTCGTCGCGGGAGCGTTCGACCCGGTCGTCGTTCACCGTCGCCTTCGCCGCCGCAGCCCGACTCATCACGGCGCCCTGTTCCGCGCCGGGGATCTCGACCTCGTCTGCGGATCTCCGGAGGAGTTCTTGACCGTCGATGCCGGCGGTCATGTCGTCACGCGTCCGATGAAGGGCACCCGATCCCGCGACAAGGATCCCGCGACGGACGCCGCCCTGGCCGACGAGCTACGCGACAGCGACAAGGAGCAGGCCGAGAACCTGATGATCGTCGACCTCATGCGCAACGACCTCAGCCGCGTCTCGGAGCTCGGCAGTGTCGAGGTCACCGAGTTGTTCGGGGTAGAGCACTACGCGACGGTGCACCAGCTGGTGAGCACTGTCGAGTCAACGCTCACCGCGGCGAGTTCGCTCGTCGATCTGCTGCGGGCGACTCTGCCGCCCGGCTCGATGACCGGCGCGCCCAAGCACAGCGCGATGCGCGCGATCGACCGGATCGAGGCTGGCCCGCGCGGCGTCTTCTCCGGGGTGTTTGGCCTCTTCTCGATCGACGGGACCGTGGATCTCGCGGTCGTGATCCGAAGCATCGTGATCTCCCCCGACTCTGCCTCGATCGGCGCGGGCGGCGGGATCACCGCGCTTTCGGTCGCCGAAGAGGAGTACGACGAGACCATGCTGAAGGCCCGCAACATGCTGTGGGCGCTGGGGGTGGCGTCCTAATGACCATCAGGATGCGGACGACCGCGCATCGGGCTCATCCATCAGTTGCAGTCCCGCCGTCTTGCCCGCCGCCACCAGGAGCGCATCGATCCACTCGCGGTTGATGGCGGGCAGACGGGACCCGCCGTAGAACATGTGCAGCGGAACCCCGTTGTCGACCCAGATCGTGTGACGACCGCTGCCCCGCTCCGGCGCTTGCACCCAGGTCAGGAAGAAGCACTCGCGCCGACGCAGCTTCGTGCTGACCACGATCTGCAGGTGCGCGAGCGTGCGATCGTCGAGTTCGTACTCGCGTCCGTCGTAGTGGAGCGTGCCCACGTGTTCCTCATCTCCCATCACACTTTGATGCTCATGAAGAATACAAGGACCGGCGGGCGGGCTAGCCTGAACACGTGATCGTGCACAGACTGACCGTCGACAGCCGTGACTATTTCCTGCCCGAGCCGGTCGACGAGCTGAAGGGCAAGATCCTCGCGGCGATCCAAGTTGGCGGCGGCTACGTCAACATCCCGCCGCTGCGCTCGGGTCCCGGTGTCGACATCCTGTTCTCCCCGGGAATGCCGGTGGTGTGGACGCAGATCGACGTCGGTGGCGAACAGCCGGATGCCGATCAGGGCGGCGAAATGGACCTCGAGCTCGGGAGCGCCGGCCTCTAGCCCACCAGAAGCAACTCGCCCATCTCCGTTTCGGGGATCGCCTTGCCGAACAGGAACCCCTGTCCGCGTTGACATCCCAGTCGTCGCGCGCGCTCAAGTTGGTCCTCGGTTTCGATGCCCTCGGCGACGACGCGAATGCCGAGCTGAGCGGCGAGGGCGACGATTTCGGCCATCTTCCACTCGCTTGCGGCCCCCCCCTGGACGATCGATCGATCGATCTTGATTTCCGTCGACGGGAGCGCTCGCACCTGCGACGCCGAGGAAAACCCGGTGCCGTAGTCGTCGATCGAGATGCCGACGCCGAGTTCTCGGAGCGACTGCAAGCCGCGCATAACCTCGGCGAAATGACTAATCTCTTGCGATTCGGTGACCTCGACCGTGAACTGTGTCGAGTCGAAGGACGACGCCGCGAGCGCGGTGATGACGCCGCTGTAGAAGTCCGGGAAAACCAACTCGTTCGCCGAGACGTTGACCGACACCTCGACCGGAGTGCCGCGGTCCGCCCACTCGGCGCCGCAGCGGAGGCCACCGGCGAACACAAAAGAGTCGATCTCGCGGATCGAGCCGTTTTCCTCCGCGAGCGGGATGAAGTCGTGCGGCTCGAGCAAACCGCGCGTCGGATGCTGCCACCGGCTGAGGCACTCGACCCCGACGATGCGCGAACTGTCGAGCAAGATCTGAGGCTGGAAGTAGACCAGGATTTCGCCACGGGCGGCGGCACCGACCAGTTCCAGGTCCAGACTCACGATGCTTCATCTCACTGTTCGGTGGAGCTTGTCAGTTCACGATGCGTCTGCGGCGCCGGGATGTCAACCCCTGCCACGGCGGCCAGATACTGGGGTACTGTCCGCGGCTTATCGCGGTGTCATACGCTGTATATCTGCGCGGCCTGCACCGGCCATGCAGGATCTTCACGCGAAGGAGACCGGAGATGACGTCGACCGAACCTGTGCCCCTGCTCAGCGCACAGCGACGCAACAACGTGAATGTTTCCGGCCGGCCCGATGGTCGTCCGATGATGTTCGCCCACGGTTTCGGCTGCAGCCAGGAGGCCTGGCGCCACGTCATCCCGCGGTTCACAGATCGATACCGAACGGTGGCATTCGACAACGTCGGCGCGGGCGGCTCCGAACTCTCGGCGTACGACCCGGGCAAGTACGACTCGCTCGACGGGTACGCGGGGGATGTGCTCGGCATCATCCACGAGTTCAATCTGCACGACCTCGTCTACGTCGGCCACTCGGTGAGTTCCATGATCGGCGTGCTCGCGGCGATTCGCGAGCCGGAACGTTTCGGCGCGCTCATCCTGGTCGGTCCCTCGCCGCGCTACGTGGACGACCTGGGCTACACCGGCGGCTTCTCGCAGGCCGATATCGAGAACCTGCTCGACACCCTCGACGCAAACTATCTCGGCTGGTCGGCGGCGATGGCCCCGGTATTCATTGGCAACACCGAGCGTCCTGAGCTCAGCGAGGAGCTTACTGAGAGCTTCTGCCGGGTCGACCCGAAGATCGCGAGCCACTTCGCGCGCGTTGCCTTTCTGTCAGACAACCGCAGCGACCTCGCGCTGGTGACGACCCCGACCTTGATAATGCAAGACCGCGACGACGTGATCGCGCCGACTGCTGTCGGTGAATACGTACACGCGCAGATCACCGGTAGCCGCCTGGTGCATCTCGAGGCGAGCGGCCACGTGCCCAACCTGTCGGCGCCCGACGAGGTAGCGAGAGAGATCACGGCTTTCCTCGGATGACCGAGGTGGATTCGGATTCGGATTCCGGGCCGGGGCCGGGTGACCTCCACCGGGATCTCTACCGGGATCTCTACGACGGCGCCGCATGCGGGCAGCTGTCGACCGACGGCCACGGCGTGGTCATCCGCGTCAATCAGACTCTCCTGGACTGGCTCGGCCGTGAGCCGCTGCAACTGCTCGGTCAGACCTTCACGAGCCTGCTTCCGGCCGGTGACCAGATCTTCTACGAGACCCGATACTTGCCGGTGCTGCGTCTTCAAGGCGAGGTGCGCGAGGTTGCCGTCTCGTTGCGGACCCGGGCGGGTGCGCTGCTTGCAGTTGTGCTGAACGCGCGCGCGATCCGCGCCGACACCGGCGCTCTCACCGAGATCACCTTCGCGGTCTTCGACTCGACCGAACGGCAAGGCTATGAACGCCAGCTGCTCGCTGCCCGGCGCATCGCCGAATCCACCGAGACCCGGGTGGGCGTGCTGCTCGCCGCCTCGACGGCTTTCGGCGCCAGTGGCAGCGAGACGGAGCTGGCGCAGGCGCTGGCTGACGCCGCCCGCCGGGCGGCCGCGGCATCCGCAACCGCGGTCATGCTCCTCGACGCTGCTGGCGGGGCACAGTTCGTCGCCGGCGAGCACCCTTTGGCCGATTTCGCGGCGAGCGACGAGGCCCGCGAAGCGCTCTCCGCGCTGTGCGAGGCGGGGATCGTCACCATCCCCGATGTGGCAGAAATTCATGCCAGCTACCCCGGCCTCGCGCGGGCGATGACGGCTGCCCGCATCGCCTCGTTGAGCGTCGTGCCGATCGAGGACCTCTCCGGCCCGGTCGGCACCCTGATGTGTTTCTTCCAACGCACACGCGCATTCCCCGACGCCGACATCGCCCTCCAACTCGCACTCACGCGGCAGGCAGCCCAGGTGATCGCGCGCCTCCGGCTCCAAGAGGAACTCACGCAACTCACGCTGCACGACCAACTCACCGGTCTCGCCAATCGAAAGCTGCTGCGCGAGCAGCTGATCCCCGCCATGGCGTCCACGGTCCGCCGCAGCACCGCGATTTCCTTGATTTTGGTCGACCTTGATGGCTTCAAGTCCATCAACGACCGGCTCGGGCACCAGCGCGGCGACGACATGTTGATCTGGGCAGCGAGCCAGCTCACGGATGCTGTGCGGGCCCTTGACCTGGTCTGCCGATTCGGCGGCGACGAGTTCGTGATCATCTGCGAGGACGCAGACGAGCGCGCAGCCCGCGAAATCGCCGAGAGGGTGCGCGCCGCTCTCCGCGGCTCGGAGCACGGCCTGGACGTCGCAGAGCTGAGCGCAAGCATCGGCGTCGCCGTGTGCGTCGGGGATCGCGCAACCATGCGACCGGAAGACTTATTCGCGGCAGCGGACGCCGCGATGTACGAATCGAAACGCGCGGGGAAGAACCGCGTAACGGTCACGCTCGCCTGAGCCGAGCACGCTATCGGGCCGGGCGGGCCACTCAGCGGGTGCGGCGGCCCATCCCACGCAGCGCTCCGCGCGCTGAGTCAAGAACGTCAGCCGCCGATGGGCGATCCTCCGGTGCCATCTTGGTCATCGAGTCGATCAGCAACCGCCACGGCTTCGGCACCGACGATGGGATCGGAGGTGCATCCACGGTTCTCGCGAGCGCAGCCTCGACCGGCTCCCCCGGGAACGCGGGCGTGCCGGTGAAGCATTCGAGCAAGACCAGACCGAGCGAGTAGATGTCCGTCGCAGTGGTGAGCCGGTAGCGCAGCGCCTGTTCGGGGCTGAGGTAGGGCACGGTGCCCTCGGCGAGTTCTTCGGTCGATATCCAGCCCGAGGCGACGGCCAGACCGAAGTCGGTGAGCCGGGCCCGAGGCCGTGACGAACCCGTCCCGTAGTCGACGAGCATGATGTTAGACGGAGAGACATCCCGGTGGATGATGCCCTGAGCGTGCACGTATTCGAGCGTCTCAGCAACCTCGAAAGCGATCCCACCGATCGCCAGGATCGAAAGCTCGCCGTCGTCGATGAGCTGGCCGACGGTCTTGCCGTGCACCAGCTCCATCACCAAGAACGGGCGTGGGTCGGATGCCGTGGACTGGTCGATGCCCGCATCGAGGACCGACACCACACCGTGGTGCGA
This sequence comes from Microbacteriaceae bacterium, assembly GCA_043779945.1. GTDB lineage: Bacteria > Actinomycetota > Actinomycetes > Actinomycetales > Microbacteriaceae > Lysinimonas. The sequence continues at coordinate 1,500 of JAYWDH010000015.1, read as the reverse complement.
GATCGCAGCAAGCACTCGCAGCTCCTCACGGAACTTGTCGACATCCGTTTCCTCGCCCGCGCTGAAGACTTTCACTGCCACGTCGCGGCCGAGCAGGATATCTGTCGCGCGGAACACGCTCGCGGAGCCGCCCCGCGCCAGCAGCTCGAGCGGCTGGTAGCGGTCGAGCAGCAGGGGAGCGCTCAGTTCTGGCTGGGTCATCGGCTTTTCCATGGGAGTGAGCCTCACGCTAGCGGGACGAGACATGGCATCTGCATATGCCCATCCTCGGTCGGCGTCAAGGGGTGCGCGCGGATTGATCCGCCCTGCGAATATCGCATGTATGGTCCCCGCTACGCTGCTCCGCCACGTTGGATCCGAACGAGTCGGATCCGGACGCGCCAACGACGTCGTCCTCAAGCGCTTGGGCTCGGTCGTGGTCATCTCCTCGCGGCTCGAGCACCTTGCGGCTCAGATAGCTCGCAATCTCAAGCTCTCCGCCGAACCGGCCGTCGCCCTCGCCTCGCTGCAGCGCACGAATATCGTTCCCCCGCCATGGTCTACAACCACCGCGCGTGACATCACCGCGTGGGCAAACCGCGGCGGCGCTCTGCTCGAAACCCGCGACCGCCTACTGCAGTGCGCCGGATCCGCGCGATTCACGGGCACCCGAGGCGACACCATCGTTACCGAATCGGCCGACGGCACCGTGTTCCCGGCCGACGAAGAGTTTCTCATCCGCTTTGTCACCCGCCTCGAGCGCCTCCTTCTCGCTGGCACCGAGCTGGATTCCGGCCTCGACTACCACGACGAGAAGGGCCAGCGCTGGCCGCTGGTCACCATCTACTCGGAACAACTCGAGGCGACGACGGCAGCGCCAGCCATCCGACTTCCCGTCGAGTGGCAGCGCTGGCTCTCAGCCTGACGCCGAAACGCCGCACAGCATGACACGCTGCGTCGTCCGACGACAGGCGAGCGAATAGGCATTGGAGCCACACCCGGAGTTCGCCTTGGGAGCGATCGAAGTGAGACGGTCCGCGAGGCCGAGCGGGCCCGTCATCACCGCAACACACAGCGAAACGAGTTTTCATTTCCGGTCTCCCAGCAGTCCTGACCGATGAGCGGTCACCGCAGATTCTCGACAGTCTCTTGGAGCGGGTTGGGGCAGGTGACCGGTCGGCGTTCGACCAGCTGTATCGCCTGACGGCTTCCCGCGTCTTCGGCCTCATCCGGCAGATCCTCCGTGACTCAGCGCAATCGGAGGAGGTCGGTCAGGAGGTCTACCTGGAAGCCTGGCAGACCGCATCGCGCTACGACCGTGCGAAGGGCCGCGCCCAGACCTGGCTGTTCACCATGGCGCACCGTCGGGCGATCGACCGGGTGCGCGCCTCGCAGTCCAGCCGGGACCGCGACTTGCGGATCGGGATCCGAGATCGCGAGACGGACCACGACTCGGTCGCCGAGCGAGTCGAGGTCATTCTCGAGAGCGCCCGAGTGCGGGTCGCGCTGGCCGCTCTCTCG
>JAYWDH010000014.1:0-7635 GCA_043779945.1 Microbacteriaceae bacterium | reverse complement strand
CTTCCGGCGAACCGGGCGGGTAGGAGGGAGAACCGAACCAGTTGTTATAGAAGACCCAGAAGTTGCGATTGCCATAGCTCGAGCACCCGTCCCCGGAGCCAGTGAGGTTGGCGAGAGCAGCAGCATTCGGCGTGTACGGGGTGTAGTAGTAGAGAGCGGCCGTGGCGGCGTTCTGAACGCTGACTGTCTGAGAAAAGCACGGATTTCCGGCCGGGTCGTAGTCGCTCGGGTTGGTCCGGACCGACGACGGAAGCCCTACCGGGAAGTAGTGGAAACTTATGTTATCGGGAGCCGACAGACCGTAGCGCTTCAGCTGGCGGGAAGCCTGGTATACCTGGTTGAAAATGCCGTAGTAGGTGCTGTCGCAGACCGAGCTGTCGGGGCAGCCGTAGCCCATCGCCTTGCGCAGGACCGCGATTCCAGGCCCGCGCGAGGTGACCAGACTTTGCTCTTTCTGAAGAGTCACGAGGATCACTTTGGCGCTGATGCCGCAGCCCTGCTGAACCTTGAAGATGACGCGCGAAACAGGCTCGGCAGCGGCTCCCGCGTAGCCCCCGGGACACATGTGGTCACCGGGTTTGGACACGGTATCCACCTGGAGCACATTGAGGCAGAGTAAGTTGGAGCAGGTGCCGATCTGGGAGTCCAGAAAATACTGAATGTCCGCTTCGCTCATCGCGTTACTGTCGTAGAAGTTCGCGTTGCTGATGATGTTGCCCGGATCGAATTGGCTACCACTCAGTGCGTCAGAAACCGACGCGGGTTGGATCGCGACAAATGCGGTCGCGATAACGGCCGTGACCGCGAACAACGTCGCGACTCGCGCGACGACGCGCCGGGCTACATCCAATTCCTTCACCCCCAGGTTAAGACTTGCCCAGGCTACCCGCGGACGGTCGCGAATGAAACTCCCTTTCGGGGGGGTAGATCGGTCAACTCCGCGTCACGAAAAATCCTCGTGCTGCGATCCCGACCCGCAGAACGACCCTGAGCGGCCAAAGGTACCAGTCGTCGTACTTCCGCGACACGTACCGATAGGCGCTCGCATGGTGCGCGCGCTCCATCGCCCCTGCGCGTTGGGCGGTCGAGTGGGCACCTGTGTGTGTGACGACGGCTCGCGGCCAATACAGGTTGACGAAGCCAGCCCTCGAAATCCGCGCACCCAAGTCGACATCCTCGAAGTACATGAAATAGCTCTCGTCGAAGCCGCCGAGGCGGTCGAAAAGTCGCCGATTCACGAGGAGGCATGCACCCGAGAGCCAGCCCGCGGGTCGCTCCGCGTCGTCGGACATCTCTTCGGCCTGATAGCGACGAGTCCATCGGTTGCTGGGCATGGCGCGCGCAAAGAGCGCGTGACCGATACCGACACGCAGAGAGGGAAGTCGCCGCGCCGACGGGTAGACCGAGCCATCCGGCTCGAGGACCTTCGGCCCAACCGCCCCGGCATCGGGATGCTGCGACGCGGCCGACACGAGTTCGTCGAGCGCGCCCAAGTGCACGACGACATCGGGATTCGAAATCAACACCCAGTCGACGCTCTTCGGAAGAGTCGCGATTGCCCGATTCATCGCGGCACCGTAGCCGAGGTTCCCAGGCAGCTCGATCAACTCGGCTGCGGACTCTCCGACCGCGGCTCGAACTTGAGCGATCGTCGGGGATGCGTTGTCGACGACGATCATCATGGGGGCAACTTCGCTCGCAGTGGGGAGGGAGGCGAGAAACGGGCCGAGCGCACCCGCGGAGTTATAACTTACTGTGACGACGGCGATCGTCGATGCATCTTGTTCCGTGTCAGACATGGGCGACTCCACCCTAGCTTCTAAGGTAGATTCATGGGGTCCCGGGGCGCGCGCCCCCGCCAGTGAGGTCGCATGAAATACGTTCGAGAAGTCTGGGCTGCCAGGGAACTTCTCGCTTTCCTCACGCTTCGTGAGGTCAAGGGTAAGTACAAACGCACCGTGCTCGGGCAGCTCTGGTCGCTCGCCAATCCGCTGGCCGCGATGCTCATCTACACGCTGGTCTTCGCCTTCATCATCCGGGTGCATCCCGACCCCGGCAACCCCAGCGGGCTAAACATCTTTGCTCTGTGGCTGCTCTGCGGGCTTCTTCCCTGGACCTTCTTCTCGCAAGTCGTGAACGCCGGCTTGGCATCGATCGTCGACAACGCTGGACTCATCCAGAAGGTCTATTTCACTCGAATCGTTCTACCCCTCTCGTCGGTCGCGTCCGTCGCGTTCAACTGGCTGTTCGAGATGGGCGTTCTCCTCGTCGCACTCGCCATCTTCGGGTCGTTCTTCTGGCCGTGGATCCCGTTGCTGCTCGTAGTCATGGTTCTCCTGGCAGTCTTCGCCGCTGGAGTCGCCCTCCTGCTCTCGGTTGCCAACGTCTACTTCCGCGACACCCAATACTTCATCTCGATCCTGCTGCAGCTCTGGATGTACCTCACCCCGATCATCTATCCGGGCAACCTCGTCGACGCGCTGTCGAATCGAGTGGGAGGCCTTGCGGGTACCTTCGTCACGATCGGCGACATCTACCGCCTGAATCCAATGGAACATTTTGTGGCCGTCTTTCGCCAGTTGCTCTACGACAACCGGTCGCCGGAGGGCGGTGATCTGCTCAGTTGTGCGATCTGGGCAATCGCCATCGCCGTCGTCGGCGTCGTCGTTTTCCACCGTGTCGAACGAAAGCTGGCAGAGACGCTATGAGCGACATCGCCATCACCGTCGACCATGTCAGCAAGAAGTTCCGCCTCTACTCTGAGCGCAATCAGTCGCTGAAGTCTGCCATCATGCGCCGCAAGCGTTCGGTGCATCAAGATTTTTGGGCGCTTCGGGACGTCTCCTTCGAGGTTCCTACCGGCTCTACCTTCGGCCTTATTGGAGCGAACGGCTCCGGCAAGTCGACACTCCTCAAGTGCCTGGCGAAGATCTACTTCCCCGACTCGGGCTTCATCCAGCCGAAGGGGCGCCTCGCCGCCATGCTGGAGGTGGGGTCCGGATTCCACCATGAACTGTCCGGTCGCGACAATGTCTACTTGAATGGGTCGATTCTCGGAATGTCGAAGAAGGAGATCGACCGCAAGTTCGACGAGATCGTGGACTTCTCGGGAGTCGAGGCATTCATCGATCAGCCGGTCAAGAACTACTCATCCGGCATGTTCGTGCGACTTGGCTTTGCGATCGCCATCAATGTCGATCCTGACGTGCTCGTGGTCGACGAGGTACTGGCCGTGGGCGACATTGAGTTCCAAGAGAAGTGCCTCAAGAAGTTCAGCGATTTTCGGCGTGATGGGAAAACGGTGGTGTTGGTCACCCATAACAGCGAAACGGTCCGCACCATGTGCGACCAGGCCGCCTGGCTGAAAAACGGTGAGCTGCTTGAAGTCGGTCCGGCGGAGTCGACGCTGGAGGCTTACATCACGTCGCTGGACCTTTGAATGACTCGACCGCGAATCTCGGTCGCACTCTGCACCTATAACGGCGCCGCGTACCTTGGCGAACAGCTGGCGAGTATTGGTGCCCAGACCGTCCGCCCCGACGAGATCGTCGTCGGCGACGACGGGTCGACCGACGACACGTCGGAGATGCTGGCGCGAGCGATGACGATCCTGCCCCAACTCCGCCTGCTTCCGGTCGGGGATCATGACGGAGTAAGAGCCAACTTCGAGCGCACCATCGCCGACACGAAGGGCGACGTGGTCTTCCTCTCCGATCAGGACGACGTGTGGCATCCGGAACGCATCGCTCAGACCCTCCTGGTCTTCGCTGCAGACCCGGCGATCGAGTTGGTTCACAGCAATGCTCGATTGATCGACGGCACAGGTGCGTCAAATGGCGACTCCCTGCTCGACCGGCTCGGTGTCGACCACGCCACGCGCACATTGTTGAAGGACGGCGAGGCATTTGACACCATGCTGCGCCGAAACGTCGTCACCGGCGCGACCGTAGCCGTGCGACGATCACTGGTCGAGCGATCCCTTCCGTTCCCGACGAGCTGGCTCCATGACGAGTGGCTCGCGATCATGGCTGCCAGCCAGGGGACCGGTCGGCTCCTCGACACCGATCTGATCGACTACCGGTTGCACGGGGGCAACGAGGTCGGAGCCCCGAGGATGACCCTCACGGTTCGTCTCTCGCGCCTCACCGAAGGGCGCACATCACGAAACGCACGGCTGCTGAGTCGGGCTCGTGCACTGCATGACCGTCTGCCTTCGGGCCCGGAGCGGGACGCGGTCGCAGACAAGGTCACACACGAAGAGATCCGATCCTCCTACCCGGCACCCCGGATCGCGCGGATTCCTGCGATTCTGCGAGAATCACGAACCGGCCGGTATTCACGATTTGGACGCGGGGTCGACGACCTCGTGCGGGATCTGCTTCAGCCGGCGCGCTGACGTCGGCCGCGGCGCAGCCTGGCTCGCACTCGGACCGCGAAACGATAGGGAGGGTGCACGAGTCGCCATGTCACGCGGAACGGCCACCACAGGCGGTCACCGCGGAAAGCGTAAGAGTAGGAGTGGAGCGTCCCGGCTTCCACGACCGCCGCGCGAGCTACGCGCATGCTGCCAGGGGGCAGGAGCATCACCGCCCGATCGATCCGCTCAATAACTCGCTCTTCGGCGCCCTGCCACTCGGCGGAAGAGTGAACCGAGTATGAGGTGTCTCCGTGCGTCCGTCGTCGATAGATGGCAGTAAGTTCTGGAACATTGTCGACACCGCAGAGCAAAGAGCCTCGAAGAATGACATCCCAGTCCTCGCACACGACCAGTTCCTCGTCGAAGCGCACACCGAACTGGTGGAAGAGTTCCCGTGGGAACGCCCAGCTCATGAACGGCGAGTAGTTGACAACGAGGTGGTCGAGCTGATCGAAATGTTCCGGATACTCGGGAGTCGGCCAGGAAACCGATCGAAAACCCTCTCGATCATCCGGCCACGGTTCCACCTCGACCGACTGGTTGGCAACGACCGTCCTGATCAGACGGCCGTTGTTGAGGGCGGCTTCGCGTTGGAACGTTTCGACCCAGTGTGCAAAGAGAAGGTCGTCGTCATCGTAGACGGCAACGTACCGCCCGTTCGCGCTCTCAACGCCAACATTCAAGGGCTTTGACCGCGTCCCACCGGTCACTTCGAGCAGACGCGTCCTCTCCCGCAACTCCGGGGTCTGACGAGCGAGCGCCCCACGGACCTTCGCCGCGTTTTCGACGCTTGCGTCGTGCAGTAGCACGACAATCTCGAAGTCCTGGGACGTCTGCCCTTGAAGGCAGAGCAATGCGTCCTTGAGAGGTTCGACCCGCTGACCTTGGGTGCGGAGCAGAACGGTCAGAAACGGGCGGACCACCGGATCGTCGGCGAGCAATAGCTCACGCACGGAAATCAGCCGCCGCGCCAACTCGGGCGCGACATGATCGTGGTTCGCGATCGAGTCGATCAGGCCGACGAGGCTGCGTGAGTGTCGGTCGGGTTCCGGGGGCATCGACTCGCCTGCGCCCGGATTAGAAACGGTGGACAGCGTAGTTCCCCTTCACGAATTGGCCGACCCGGTGGTCGGCGTCGAGCTGTCGAGGGAGTTCCCCGTCTGAACGCCGCCGCGCGAACTCGGCGGCGGCCCGCTGCGCGTTCGCGTCGCCCCGTGCGAAGGCTGCCACCAGCGATTTGACGATGTCGGGGCGCGAATACTTGTATGCGAGCATCAGGGCGGCCTCTGCTGAGTAGTACACCTCGGCCTCGCCCGCCTGCATGTCCCCGCGGAGCGACAGTCTCTTGTCGTGGAACAGTGACGCGGAAGGCGCGTAGACCGTACGGTAACCGGCAAGCCGAAGCCTCCACGAGTAGTCGACATCGTCGCAATACATGAAGAAGGTCCGGTGATCGAAACCCCCCACCCCATCGAAGGCTTCGCGTGGCGTCATGAGGCAGGCGCCCGAGGACCAGCTGGCATCCCCCGTGATGGGGTCATAGTCCTTGGGATGCTCGAACGGCACCTGCCGCGCGTCAGCGGCGCCGACCCCGTTGCCTACGGTGTCCACGAGAACGCCAACCGCATCGGGGCCCAGTTGCCCGTCCGGGTTCAGGATCAGGATCAACTCGGAACTTGAGCGTTCGGCGAGCCGGTTCTGCCCGCCGCCGTGGCCGAGGTTCTTTCCGAAGAACACGTACTCGAAGGAACCTCCGCTGGCGGCGATGATGCGATCGATCCGCGCGACATCGTCAGCGCCGAGTGCCCTCTCAGGAGAGCTGTCGCCGAGCAGGTAGCTCCAGGCGCTGATCGCTCGGCGCTCGCGCGCCCACGAGGCCGAATTAGCCAGTGCCTCGGCCGCGCGCAGGATGTCCTCCGGCAAGTTCCCATAGAGGACCGACTGGACGGCGACGCTGGGAGGCTGCGTCATCGCGCCGATTCGAGTTGCTCCGCGATCCACACCTGAAGGGCCGCGATCCCGCGATCAACACTCCACCCGGGCGTCCACGGAAGGCCGTCGAGAGTCGGTTGGAGCTCACAGGCGGCGTAGCGCACATCTCCATCACGATAGGCGCCGGTCACCTTTGGTTCGGGGGCACCGTGGTACCGCGCGATGATCGATGCCAGGTCGAGGATGGTCGTGCCGACCCCGGATCCGATGTCGAAGATGGGTCCGGCTGCCTGCGGCCCAGCGGCGATCGACGCCACGACGGCATCCGCCACGTCATCGATGAACACGAAGTCGCGAGTGATCGCGCCGTCTTCGTAGACCGGGATCTGCTTGCCATCACGGGCCCACTGCGAAAACAGCGAGACGATGCCGGTGTACGAGTTGATCAGAGACTGACCGGGACCGTAGACGTTTTGGAACCGCTGAATCGACAGCGGCACCCCCCGCGATCCACCCCAAGCCGAGAGGATGTTCTCCTGCGCGAGCTTCGTCGAGCCGTAGACGCTGGTCGGCGACGGGCGGGTGGAATCAGCGCGGCTCGGAAGCGGGGTCGCGCCGAGGAAATCCCACTTCCGCGCCTCGAGCTGAGCGTGCGAGCGCTGACCGGGGCGGAACTCCGTCCCATCTGCGCGGCGCCACGTTCCCTCGCCGTAAACCGCGCGGCTGCTGCTCAGGAAGATGTGGCTCGGAAGATGACCGGAGCGCCCCAGTGCATCCGTCATCTCGGTGGTGCCCACGACGTTGACGTGCGCATGTCGCGTCGCCTCGTCCAGCGACTGCGCTGTCCCGGTTTCGGCCGCGAGGTGGACCACGACATCCGGGCGCGTCTGCTCTAGAACGCGGTCCCAGTCATCGGATGACCGCACGTCGGCGACGATCAACTCGGCTGACTCGTGCAGCGCGGCAGGGCGGGCGGCTGAGGGATGAACCTGCGGGTGCATGTTATCCATCACCACCACACGCGCCGCCGCCTCGGCCAGACGCGTCGAAAGCGCACATCCGATGAACCCGGCGCCACCGGTGATGAGTACCGCGCCCAGAGAAGTCAAACTCACGAAAAGAAAATCCTTGTCAGTCTTCTGTGACGGGTGCCGCCACGGTGTCACGACGAGGTCTGAGCGACCGCATACGGTCAAGCCAATGGCGCCACCCACGACCAGGACCCCAGTCTTTCATCGCCATCGCATGCTTTTCGATCCCGTGCCAACTCAGCCACGCGAACCCCG
>JAYWDH010000013.1:0-19294 GCA_043779945.1 Microbacteriaceae bacterium | reverse complement strand
GTGCCGACCAAGCGGACCGCGAGAAGTGGGATGTCGTGATCGACTGCACTGGTAACATCCGCGCAATCGAAGACGCCCTCACCCGCGTAAAACCTGCCGGGTTCTTCCAGAACTTCGGCGTGGCTCCGGCGGACCGAACGGCGAACTATTCCCCGTTCCGGGTCTATCGAGATGAGATAAGCATCGTCGGCACGATGGCGGTGCTCAACTCGTTCGGTCGCGCCGTGGAAATGTTCGAGGCGGGGGCGATCAAGGCGAAGGCGATGATCAGCCACTCCTTCATCCTCGATGACTATGCGGAAGCTCTCGAGATGTTTCGCAAGGGTACAGGCCGCAAACTGCAGATCCGGCCGAACGACATTCAGTCGCGAGTTCTCCTCCCGTGAGCGAGGTCCGCGCCGCAACGCGGTCGTTTCGGCGAATGAGAGGGCGGCCCGTGTCCCGCCGTTGGTTGTGGGGAGGCGTAGTGCTCCTGCTGGTCATCGCGATGTTCTTGGGCACGAAGATCGTTCCCGCCGGTTCGACCCTCGGCGGTACCGCTGCGTCGTTCGACGCCGCGTCCTACGGGAAGAAGCAGTTCCCGGTTCAGCAAAAGTACGTGCAATCCCACGCTGTGAATGCGGGTGAGTTTGCGGCAGCGGTGTTAGCGGATCAGGCTGCTGCGGCAAAGAAGTACGGAGTCTCCTTGAACTCGGGTACGTCGACGATCGTGTGCATCAAGCTGACCGGCGTAGTTGGAACTGTCCCGGCCGCCGGCTTCACCCCGGTGACGGTCAGCGGGTTGCCTGCTGACCTGGCGCTGGCTGTGCAACTCGGTCCAGCGATCACGGGAACCGATTTGCGGGATGCAAGCGGCAAAATCCAACTTGGACAGTTCGAGAATCAGATCCAGTTCCAGGATGCCGGCACCGCAATCAACAACGAGCTGAAGACCGTGTTGAAGAAGGCAGGAGCTCCAAATCTGACCGGCAAGACGATCGTGATCACTGGGGCCTTCCAGCTGATCAATCCGAAGCTGTGGAACATCACTCCCGCGTCGATCGAGGTGAAGCCGTGAGCGCTGGGCGCGAGGGCCAGGACCTCGGCGGCGAGGTGGTGCTGTCGGCCCGGAACATCGTCAAGATTTATGGCGGGACGACGGCGCTGAAGGGTGTGAACTTCGACGTGCATCGCGGCAAAGTGACGACACTATTCGGCGAGAACGGCGCGGGCAAGTCCACTCTCATGAAGATCCTGTCCGGCGTCGAACAACCGACATCGGGGGCAATCGAACTGGACGGAAAAACGGTGACTTTCGCCGACACCAACGCCGCCCGGGACCATGGGATCTCAATCATCCATCAAGAGTTGAGCCTCGCTCCCAATCTGTCGGTACGAGACAACATCTTCATGGGACGTGAGATTCGCACCATCCGCGGAGTCGACTACCGCGAAGAGGAGCGTCAAGCGCGAGCGGTCCTCAGCGAACTCGCCGAGAACATCGATCCGCTGTCGCCCGTATCCGATCTGCGTCTCGGACAACAGCAGCTGGTCGAGATCGCGCGCGCCCTGCATGCCGACTCGCGGATCCTGATCATGGATGAACCGACGTCAGCGCTGTCGGCGGCGGAGGTCGAGGTCCTTTTCCGAGTCATCGCCGACCTGAAGTCGAGGGGTGTCTCGATTGTCTACATTTCGCACCATCTGGAGGAAGCGCTGCGAGTCACCGACTTCGCAGTCGTGCTCCGGGACGGAGCAATGACCGCGAACGCGGTCGTGAAAGACATTGATCTCGAATGGGTCGTGCGACTCATGGTGGGTGAGAACTTCAAGCTGGGCACTCCCCCGTCGGGCTATGAGTTTGGGGCCGTCGCGCTCGAAATCCGTAACGTGAGCATCGCCGATTCGGAGAACCCCGAGAGACGCGTTGTCGATGACCTCTCCCTGGAGGTTCGGGCGGGGGAGATCGTCTGCATCTACGGACTCATGGGGGCGGGCAGGACCGAACTCCTCGAGGCCGTCGCCGGCCGCATCCCCCTGACGGATGGACACGTCCTCCTCGAAGGACGAGATGTCTCACATCTCAGCATCCAAGATCGCATCGGACTCGGACTCGGCTTGGTTCCGGAGGACAGGCAGCGCGACGGCCTTGTGCAGACCATGAGCGTGGGCGGCAACCTTTCCCTCGCGAGCGTCACCGATTTCGTCAAGGGTCTTTTCCTTTCACGCTCGCGAGAGCAGTCACTCATCGACGCGGGAATCCTGAGCGTCCACGTCAAGACGGCGAGCAGCGACGCCCCGATCGGATCGCTTTCCGGCGGGAACCAGCAGAAGGTCGTCATCGGCAAAATCGTCGCGACGGACCCGAAAGTCATCCTGCTGGATGAGCCGAGTCGTGGGGTCGACGTCGCAGCTAAAGCCGAGGTCTTCAACTTGCTGGCGGATCGCGCCCGCGAAGGTCTCGCCGTCCTCTACTCGACCAGCGAGGTAGGCGAGTGTCTGAGCATCGCCCACCGGGTGGTCGTCATGCGCCGCGGGCGCATTTCCGCAGAGTTCGGTCCTGGTGTTTCCAAAGAAGACATCATGGCCGCCTCCGGTGAAGCCGTTGTCGTCTAAACCATCCCCCATCAAGGACGCCCGAACTATGAGTCAAACGACCGCACCTGTTTCGCGACCAGCCATCGCGAAACGCAGCTTGGATATCCGCGCAGTGCTTCTCGAGGGCCGCGCGTTCCTTGCTCTGATCGTTATCTTCGTCGTGTTCTCCGTGCTCGCGCCGACGTCGTTCCCCACTTTGTCGAACATCATCGTGATGAGTCAGCAGGTGTCGGTCTACGCCCTGCTCTCTGTCGGAATGCTCGTGGTGATCCTCAACGGGGGCATCGACCTCTCCGTGGGCTCGACGTTGGGATTGTCCGGCATGGTCGCCGGTCTCGCCATGCAGGGCATCAAGATCTTCGGTGTGACGCTCTATCCCGCAGTGTGGGTCGTCGTCATCCTCGCCGTCGCTGCGGGTGCACTCGTGGGATTGCTCAACGGACTGCTCGTCGCGCGGCTGAAAGTCGCCCCGTTCGTCGCCACGCTCGGAACGCTGTACGTCGTGCGTGGGCTGGCGGAGCTGTCGACCAACGGGCTGACGGTGAACAACCTGGAAGGAAACGCCGAGCTGGGAAACACCGGTTTCTTTTGGCTCGGATTCAACTCCCTCATCGGAGTCCCGATCGGCGTCTGGGTGCTGGCCGTGGTCGCCATCCTGGCCTTGTTCCTTTTAAACCGATCGGTTTTCGGACGCTGGCTCTATGCATCGGGCGGAAACGAGCGTGCGGCTGAGTTGTCCGGGGTGCCCGTTCGACGAGTGAAGGTCTGGGCATACGTCATCTCCGGCGTGTGTGCGGCGATCGCCGGTGTCGTTTTGACATCCGAGCTGACTTCCGCCGGCCCCACGCAGGGCACTTCCTACGAGCTCACGGCGATCGCCGCAGTGGTGATCGGCGGTGCCGCGCTGAGCGGTGGTCGCGGAACCGTGCGGGGGACTCTTCTCGGCGCCTTCGTGATCGGCTTCCTCGCGGCGGGCCTCACCATTGTCGGAGTCTCCGCCTACGTGCAAACAGTCTTCACCGGTGCTGTCATCGTGCTCGCGGTTCTGCTCAACTCCATCCAATACCGTCGACGGACTCGTGCGAAGTCCGGTGCGGGAACCCCACCCCTCTCCACTTCCTCGAGGCCTGCGACCACGGCTGCAACCGAAGGCCGGCTTCGAGAAGACCGCCAGTGACAAAACTGTCACCGGCATCCCACACAGAAAGCAAGGAAATCACATGACACGCAAAGTGGCGACTGTCGTCGCACTGGGGTTGGGCATATCCATCGCCCTAACCGGGTGCGCTGGAGCGAGTGGAACCTCCGGCTCCAGCAGTAGTAAGTCTGGCGGGCTAATCACGATCGTAGTCAACGACCCTTCGAACCCCTACTGGCTCACGGAAGGGAATGTCGCGTCTGCTGAAGCCAAGAAGCTGGGATACACGACCACGATCGCCGCGAGCAAGGGAGATGTGAACACGGAGGCGAGCATCATCTCCACCGCTATCTCGAATCATTCGGTCGGACTGATTCTGGATCCGGCCAACGCCTCGGGATCGATCGGCAATGTGAAGAAGGCGATCGCGGCCAAGATTCCCGTATTCCTCGTGAACGCGGAAATCAATCAGACTGGTCTTGCGCTTGCCCAGCTCGTTTCGAACAACGCCCAGGGGGCCGCTCTTGGAGCTCAGGAATGGGTGAAGGACATTGGCACGACGGGTAAGTACGCCCAGTTGCTCGGTCTTCCTTCCGACAACAACGCAGCCACCCGCTCGAACGGCTACACCTCGGTGATCTCGCAGTACCCGGGTCTGATCAAAGTCGCCGAGCAGACGGCCAACTGGGATCGCACCCTCGGTCAGCAGAAGATGCAGTCGATCCTCCAGGCCAACCCCGACATCACCGCGGTCATCTCCGGCAATGACGAGATGGCTTTGGGCGCGATCGCCGCTCTGAAGCAGGCGGGAAAGCTCGCCCAGGTCAAGGTTGGTGGCTTCGACGGTTCACCGGATGCGGTCGCAGCCATCAAGTCGGGCGAACTTCAGTACACGGTGCTGCAGCCGGTGGCGCTGTTCGCAGCCAAGGCAGTCGACGAAATGAACGACTACATCACCAAAGGCACCAAGCCGGCGACTGAGAAGCAGTCGTTCGACTGCATTCTCATCAACAAGAGCAATGTCGACAAGATGACGGATCCGTTCACCCTGTCCAAGTAGCCGGAATCGGGGCGGACGCGCGGTGTGCGCCCGCCCCGATCTCCTTACGTTTCGAGAAGAGACTTCACAATGACTTACCTCGTCAAGGATTCGGCGCGGTTCACGTCGGATTTCGTGGACGGATTTGTCGCCGCCAATAGTGGCCTCATCCGCAAGGTGCCAGGCGGTGTCGCGCGACACGATTCCCTATCCTCCGACCGTGTCGCTCTGGTCATCGGCGGCGGTTCTGGCCACTACCCAGCGTTCGCCGGCCTTGTCGGAGAGGGGCTGGCCGATGCTGCGGCACTTGGCAACGTGTTCGCGTCACCGTCTTCCCAACAGGTGATTTCGGTCGCGCGTTCGGTGGCCGGACACTCGGGTGTTCTGCTGAGCTACGGCAACTACGCCGGCGACGTGTTGAACTTCGATCTCGCCCAGGAGCGACTACTTGAGCTCGGCATTGCCTGCCGTACCGTCGTGGTCACCGATGACGTTTCCAGCGCGCCCGCCTCGGAACGGCATCGCCGCCGGGGGGTCGCCGGGGACCTCGTCGTCTTCCGCGCCGCCGCCTGGGCAGCAGGGCAAGGACGTGATCTGGACGCCGTCTACGCTGTGGCAACGAAGGCGAATGAACGGACCCGCACATTCGGAGTGGCGTTCTCCGGGGCCACGCTACCGGGTGCGGACGCGCCGCTCTTCTCGGTCCCCGAGGGTCGAATGGCAGTCGGGCTGGGCATCCATGGGGAGCCCGGCATTGGGGAGGAGCCGCTCCCCGACGCCCCCGAACTCGCGCGGATGCTTCTCCAGCGACTCGTCGACGAGCGACCGACCGACGTCGACCATGCGAAGCAACGTGTCGGTCTAATTCTCAATGGGCTCGGGAGCGTCAAGGGGGAAGAGCTCTACGTGCTGTACGCCTCGCTCGCACCTTTGCTCGAGGAGTACGGGCTGATTGCCGTCGATCCCGAGGTGGGTGAGTTCGCGACCAGTTTCGAGATGGCGGGAGTATCGCTCACGCTGGTCTGGCTGGACGACGACCTCGAGGCGGCGTGGACGTCGCCTGCGAATGCTCCCGGCTTCCGCAAATCGAAGAGCGCCGAAGCCTCAGCTGCTCGCGGCGAACCGGAGCCGATACTGGTCGTAGCCGACGAGGTGGTTCCGGCCTCGACGGAGGCTTCCCGCCAGGTCGCGCCGGTTGTGGTCGCGGCAGTCGAGGCGATCCGTCGCACCGTCGACGAGAACGTCGAGGAGCTCGGACGCCTGGATTCGATCGCCGGTGACGGTGACCACGGAATTGGAATGCAGCGAGGTGCTACTGCTGCGGCGTCCGCCGCGGCCGCAGCCCACTTAGCTGGGGCCGGTGCGGGGTCAGTTCTCGTCAGGGCGGGTGACGCGTGGGCCGATCGTGCGGGAGGTACCTCGGGTGCCCTCTGGGGCGCGGCTCTCCACGCGGCCGGAATCCACTGGGGTGACTCGGAGGCGCCGACCGCGTCGGTCGTCGCAGAGTCCGTTCAGTTTGCGCTCGACAGGATCACGAAACTGGGCGGTGCGGCGATAGGAGACAAGACCATGGTCGATGCGATTGCTCCATTCGCTCAGGAACTTGCCGCCGGCGTCTCGGCCGGCCGCGGATTAGCGATGTCGTGGGCCGACGCGGCGGAAGTGGCACGACGCAGTGCAGTCGCGACAGCAGACCTGCTGCCGCGCCTGGGTCGAGCACGACCTCACTTCGAGAAGAGCTTGGGCACTCCGGACCCCGGAGCGACGTCGTTCGCACTCGCCGTTCTTGCCGTGAGTTCCGTGATCGACGCGAGCGAAGGAGCGAAGCAGTGACCAGGGTTTGGCGGATCGTCATTGGGTCCGACGATGCGGGATATGAGTACAAGGAAGCCCTCAAAGCGGACCTTCTCAGCAATCCCGACGTTGAACTCGTGGAAGACGTTGGTGTCGATGCGACAAGTCACAGTCCGTATCCGGTCGTGGCTATTGCCGCGGCCGAGGCAATCCGAGACGGACGTGCCGATCGCGCCCTGCTCGTCTGCGGGACGGGACTCGGCGTAGCTATCGCAGCCAACAAGGTCAGTGGCATCCGTGCCGTCACGGCACACGATTCCTATTCTGTCGAGCGGTCGGTTCTCAGCAACAACGCACAGGTGCTGACGTTCGGCCAGCGAGTGATCGGAATCGAGTTGGCCAGGCGGCTTGCACGCGAATGGCTCAGCTACGAGTTCGATGAGAGCTCGGCGTCGGCAAGCAAAGTGGCTTTGCTGTCGGAATATGAGAACAATGCGTCCGCCTGATTCAGTTGCTGTCCTCCGGACGGGCGCATGAATCGGCCACCTGTTACGACGATCGGCGTCAGCCTGAAAGCCTATTTGGATCCTGGCCAGACTTCAGCGTGGGCGATCCGCGTCGCAGAGATAGCGACGACCAACGATGCCATCCTCAGCGGCGCTATTGAGATGTTTGTCATGCCGGCCATGCCGTCCTTCGCGAATACTCAGAGAGCACTCGCGCACACCCCCATCAGCGTTGGTGCGCAGGATCTCTTCTGGGCAGACCGCGGCGCCTACACCGGCGGTATCAGCGGCGCGGATCTGCGAGATGTGGGGTGTCGATTTGTCGAGGTGGGGCACTACGAGCGTCGGCGGTACTTCGGCGAAGATGACCAGACCATCAATCTGAAGGTAGCGGCAGCCTTTCGCAACTCGCTGACCCCGGTTCTCTGCGTCGGCGAGCCGGAGGAAGTCAGTTCGGCCGTCACGGTGGAGCATTGCATCGCACAACTTGAATCGGCTCTGCACGGACTGGGCCCAGGCGGGGAAGGGAAGTCGCTCATCGTCGCCTACGAGCCGGAGTGGGCGATCGGTGGGACACGCCCAGCTACTTTCGATCACATCAACGCGGTGGCGCAGAAGATCCACGAGCACCTGAGTGGCTACTCCTGGATCGATAATGTTCGTGTGATCTATGGCGGCAGCGCACAACCCGGTTTGCTCCCACAACTCAGCGCGGATATCGACGGCCTGTTCCTCGGACGGTTCGCGCACGATCCGGAGACGTTGTTTACGATCCTCGATGACGCGATGGTGGCTCGAGGATGAGTTCGACGAGCCCCGCACAGGACACGGCGACTGGCCTCGCACAGGACGGAACTTCAGACGCTCGCTCCACACGCCAGGCATCACGCCAGCGGGCCATTTCAGAAGCCGTCATGGCCGAAGGTGCAATCCGGATCGAGCAGTTGGCCGAACGCTTCGGCATCAGTGTCATGACCGTTCACCGAGACCTTGACGACCTCGAAATGCGCGGACTCCTCCGAAAGAACCGCGGCGTCGCGACGGCCACGTCTACTTCCCTCGTGGAGTCCAGTGACGTCTACCGATCGAGCCGTCAACTCGCAGAGAAGGAGACCATCGCTCTGGCCGCACTCTCATTCGTCGAACCTGGACAGGCGATCATGCTGGACGATTCGACGACGGTGCTGCAGCTCTCCAGGCACCTGTCGACCAAGACGCCCCTGACAGTGATCACCAACGTTCTGACCTTGATGCAGGAACTGCGGGGCGTGCGCGGAATCACGCTCCTCGGCGTCGGTGGACAGTACTACAACTGGTGCAGTGCCTTCATGGGCAGGATAACCACGCAAGCGATCTCGAACCTGCGGGCTGATGTCTTCATCATGTCGACATCAGCGGTGACCGATGACGTCGCTTTCCACCAGACGCTCGAGACGATCGACGTCAAGCGGGCGATGTTCGATTCCGCCAGCACGAGGATTCTCCTGGTGGATCACACCAAGTTCGAGAAGCGCGCGCTTCACAGCTTGCTGCCGCTCTCCGACTTCGATGTCGTCATCGTGGATGAGGCGACTGCACCCGAGCACATTCACCGGCTCCGAGACCGGGGCGTGAATGTACTTGTTGCCCGGCATTCTCTTCAGGATCGAAACGGGCGCCAGAGCCGACCGGGCGATCCGAGCTGAAGACCACTCGACACTCGCGAATCGCCTCACAGTTGGACGACGCAGATGCGCAACTCGGAGCGTCTCCATTCGCCGCCAGTTCAAGTAAGGAAAGAGCAAAAGTGACCACCACCGCGAGTAATCCTGTGCCGGACAATATGCGCGTGAGCGTTCTCGATCACGCACAGACACTACGAGTCGAGACCAGGCTGGTGCCCATTCCGCGCCACGACGAGGTGCTCGTGAGGGTTGCATCCGTCGGGGTGTGCGGTTCGGATGTCCACTTCTGGCTTGATGGACGTCTCGGTGACTGGGTGGTGAGCGAGCCGCTGGTGTTGGGACACGAATCGTCGGGAACCATCGTCGGAGTGGGCGCGGCCGTACCCGCCTCACGTATCGGCGAACGTGTATCGATCGAGCCACAGCATCCCGACCTCACGTCACTGGAGTCGATGGCCGGCCGCTACAACCTGGATCCCTCGATGCGCTTCTACGCGACACCCGGAGTTGACGGCGCATTCGCAGAGTATGTGACCATCCAGTCCCACTTTGCCTGGGCGGTCCCCGACTCGGTCAGCGACGACGCCGCGGCGTTGCTTGAACCATTGTCGGTCGCGGTCGCGACGGCTCGGAAAGCCGGCTTCACCGTCAGCAGTCGCGTCCTGATCACGGGCGCTGGGCCAATCGGAATAGTGATCGCGCAAGTCGCGCGGGCCTATGGTGCGCGCGAGATCATCGTTTCCGACATCAGCGCGACCCGGCGAGCCCAGGCGCTCCAGTTTGGGGCTACTTCCGTCATTGACCCCCTGGTTGACGACATCGCTCAGTTGGGACTGGATGTTGATGCCTTCGTCGACGCATCCGGCGCGACACAAGCTGTCCAGGCGGGGATCCGTTCGGTCAGGGCCGGCGGCGTTGCGGTTCTGGTCGGCATGGGCGCCCCGGAGATTGCCTTGCCGATTTCAGTGATCCAAAACCGCGAGCTGACCCTCACTGGCGTCTTCCGCTACGCGAACACCTGGCCGACGGCCATCGGCCTCGTGTCATCCGGGCGGGTGGACCTTGACTCGATGGTGACCGGCCACTTCGGACTTGACGCTGTGGGTGCCGCGCTGGCTTCCACGTCGGAGCCCGGTGTGCTCAAGAGCGTGGTCACCCCGCAAACTTGATCGAAGGTCGCGATGAACCGACGGCAGCCTGCCAGATTGAGCCTGGCAGGCTGAGGACCGCGCCGAAATCGATGTGTTGTTTGCCGGTTGTCAGCGAACACGCCGAGAATCGACGGTGCGCGACACGCCCAAAATCACTACATGTAGTGGAATGACATCGGTGGTATTCCTGCTATATAGTAAGAAGCCACCCGGCGAGGTGCCGGTGAAGCATTTTTCAACAGCAAGTTTTTCAGAAGGAGGATCGCCATGAATGAAATCGACAGCGTGGGCGGTTACACGGTTCCGGTCGACCCCATGGACGACCTGCAGTGCGAGAGCTGCCAGTAAGCACGCTTTCGCACCCACAGACCCCCCGTCACACCCCCGAAGAGCCCCGGCTGACATCGTCGCCGGGGCTCTTCTTTGTACTTTTCGGCGAACGGTAAGCTCGAGCTGTGCCAGTCAACGCCGAGCTTGCAGGTCGGAGCTATCCCCCGGCACCCCCCTATCTCGTCGGGCGGGAGAAGGTGCGTGAGTTCGCCCGTGCCCTGCTCGCCAGCAGCCCGCTCAGCCTCGATCCCGAGGCGGCCCGTGCTGCCGGCTACGCCGACGTGGTCGCACCGCCGACCTTTGCGGTGGTTGTGCAGGAGCACACCCTCGCGCAGCTGCTCGCCGATCCGGATGCTGGCATCGAGTTCGCCCGCGTCGTCCACGGCGACCAGCGCTTCACCTTCACGCGCCCGATCGTCGCTGGCGACGAACTCATCGCCACCCTCACGGTGACGAGCGTGAAGTCGCTCGGTGGGCACAGCATGGTGACCGCGGAATCCTCGATCGTCGATGCCGACGGCCAGCACGTCGTGACCGCGATCTCGACCCTGGTCGTGCGAGGCGAAGAATGACCGACATCACGGCGGACAACATGGCTGCCCCCGAAGGCCTGGCCGTCGGCGACATCGTTTCCCAGCAGACCTTCCACCTCACCCGCGACACTCTCGTCCGCTACGCAGGGGCCTCTGGCGACTTCAACGCGATCCATTACCGCGACGACGTTGCCACCTCGGTCGGCTTGGACGGCGTTCTCGCGCACGGAATGCTCACCATGGGCCTCGCAGTACAGCCCGTGATCAACTGGCTGGGCGGCGACAGCGGCAAGGTGCTGGACTACCGGGTGCGCTTCACGCGCCCCGTCTTCGTGGACGCCGAGACCGGAGCCGATGTGACCGTCGTCGCCAAGGTCGGTGTGCTCGATGACGCCGGCGCGCGCATCGACCTCACCGTGACCCACCGCGACGAGACCGTGCTCGGCAAGGCGCAGGTGCGCGTGGTGCTCGCGTAGCGTGGTCGATCTCAGCGAGCTCACCACCCTGCGGGTCGGCGGTCCTGCGCTCCGGATGCTGGCGCCCGAGACCCGCGACGGACTCATCGCCGCGGCGCTCGGCATCTGGTCGGGCTTCGACGAGTGGCTGGTGCTCGGCGGTGGATCCAACGTCGTCGTCGCCGACGAGGGCGTTGACGGCGACCTGCTGCGCGTGGTCACCCGCGGCATCCGCGCTGTGCCGCAGGACGACGGCTCGGTGCACCTGCTGGTCGAGGCCGGCGAGCCCTGGGACGACGTGGTGGCCTTCGCGGTCGGGAACGGGTTGGCCGGTATCGAGGCCTTGAGCGGCATCCCGGGAACGACAGGCGCCGCCCCGATCCAGAACATCGGCGCATACGGCCAGGAGCTCGGCGACACCCTCGTGGCCGTCGACTTCTTGGATTTCGGCTCGGGCGAGGTGGAGCGGCTGGAGGCGTCCGAACTCGGACTGGGCTACCGCACCAGCGCACTCAAACGCGGGCGGCTGGGCATCGTGCTCGGGCTCGAACTGCGACTCGCGGCATCCCCTGCCCGCCTGTCAGCACCGATCGCCTACCCGCAGCTGGCACAGGCCATCGGCGTCGAGCTCGGCGCGAGCGTGCCGCTCGCCGAGGTGCGTGCCGCTGTAGTCACGCTCCGAGCCTCCAAGGGCATGATCTGGGATCCCGCAGACCCCGACTCGATCAGCGCCGGCTCCTTCTTCACCAACCCGATCGTGAGCGAGAACTTCGCCCGCGGCCTCCCCTCGGATGCGCCGCGCTGGCCGACCGAGCCGGAGCGCCCCGCGAAAGTGCTGCCGCTGGGCTCGCCCATTCCCGCCCTCGCTTCGGTTTCCGCCGGGCCCGTATCGCGTGAGTACCGCGTCAAACTCAGTGCCGCCTGGCTGATCGAGATGGCGGGGATCCCGCGTGGCTTCGCCCTGCCCGGTTCGGGGGCCGCGATCTCGAGCAAACACAGCCTCGCGATCGTCAATCGCGGACACGCGACGGCTCGAGAAGTCGTGCAGCTGGCGAACTACGTGCAGACGCGCGTGATGTCCGAGTTCGGTGTCATGTTGCAGCCGGAACCGGTGCTCGTCGGCATTCAGCTCTAAGGAGAGCTTCGCACCGAAGCGCGGCCCGATGGCCTCCGACTAATCCGCGTCGTGTGCCGTGGGCGACGCTGTCGTGTTCTGCGCCTCGATGTCCGCGTCTTCAGAGAACGCCGAGCTCCATCGCGCGGGTGACGGCGCGCGTGCGGTCGGAGACTTCGAGCTTGGCGAAGGCGTGCAGCAGGTGCGTCTTCACGGTGGCCTCGCCCACGTAGAGCCGTTGACCGATCTCGCGGTTGCCGAGCCCCGCAGCGACGAGCCGAAGGACGTCGAGTTCGCGTGCGCTGAGGGCGGGTGTCGCGGCGGCGACCGGCGCGGCGGCTCGCTGCACCAGCAGTCGCGAGACACTCGGCGCCAGGGCGACCTCCCCGGCCGCGACCGCCCGGACCCCGGCGAGCAACTCCTTCTCGGGCGCCGCCTTCAGCAGGTAGCCGCTCGCTCCCGCCGAGATCGCGCTGAGGATCGCGTCATCGTTCTCGTAGGTGGTGAGGATGATCACGCGCGTCGTCGGCCGGCCCGCCAGAATCAGCATGGTGGCCTCCTCGCCGCCGATACCTGGCATCCGCAGGTCCATCAGGACCACGTCGGGCGCCAACTCGGCGGCCAGAGCGACAGCCTCTTCGCCCGAGGACGCGGTACCGATTACAGCGATATCGGGGGCCGCATCGAACAGCGCCACCAATCCGGCGCGGACGATTGGGTGGTCGTCAACGACGAGTGCGCGGATCAGCGACGTCGCGGCCACATTTGTCACGAGACAGCAACCAGCGGCAGGCGCGCCGTGAGGGTGGTGGCTCCGGCTGTTCCGTCGATCGAGAGCTCGCCGCCGACCAGGCCGAGCCGGTCGCGCAGGCCGGTGAGCCCGAATCCGGATGCGGCGTGCTCGGGATCGAAACCGTGACCGTCGTCAACGACTGTCACCGACGCAAAACCACCGGTCGTGCTTACGGTCACCCGCACTTTGTGCGCGCCCGCGTGCTTGCGGATGTTGGCCAAGCCCTCCTGCGCGCACCGCAGCAGCACGACCTCGGCATCGCGCGCCAGCGGCACCGAGCTGGGCAATGTCGAGACGACCCGCACGGTGATCCCGCTCTCGCGCTCAAAACGCGCGGCCAAGGCCTGCAGCGCCTCGGCCAGTCCGCCGCCGGGCAGTTCGACGCGCGCGCTCGCCGCGACCAGCGTGCGCGTTTCCGCGAGCGCCTCCCGCGACGCCGTCTCGAGCACCTCGAGCGTGGAGTCTTTCAGTGTGCCGGCCGCCAGTTCACGGCGAGATCGCTGGGCCACTAGCACCTGCCCGGTGAGGGACTGCGCGATCGTGTCGTGCAGCTCGCGGGCCAGGCGTTCCCGCTCGCCGGTGGCCCCGGCATCCCGATGCAGCACCGCGAGTTGCTCCTGCGCGGCGGTCAACTCGTCGAGCAGGCGGCCGCGTTCATCGCTGAGTTCAGAGATCTGAGAAATCCAGGCGCCCATGGCGATCGCGAAGACGAAGGAGATGGCCTCGACCGTGACGGCGAGAACGACCGAGTTCGACGAGATCCCGAGCGATAACAGAAACCCCACGATCTCGACGAGCGCCAGCACCGCGCTGGCGATGACCGAGGAGCGGAGTGTGCGGAGCGTGCACCAGATCGCGGGGAAGGCGAAGCCCTGGAAGAAGGCGAGCGAGGTGTCGACCGAGGTCAGTGCGCCTGCCGTGATGATCGTCACTCCGAGCACGAGCATGCCTTGTCGCGAGCCCCCGATGTCCGGTCGGAAGACCAGCATCCAGAAGACGAGGTAGGCGAGTAAAATCGCGGCACCCGTCGCGGACCGCGGCCCGATCCCAACGCTGAGGCCCATTACTCCGAGGCAGATCAGGGCGGTCGCCGCGAGAGCGAGGAGCCACCAGCGCTGGGTCGTCATTTAGCTGTCCTTGCGGATCCAGCGAAAGGTGAGCCGGGCCGCGATCAGACCGATAACCAGCCAGATGCCCGTGACGATCGCGACGCCGACCAGGTTCCAGGTGCCGCCGACCTCCACGGATTCAAACGTGGAAGGCAGGAAGACCGAGCGCATGCCCTGCGCCAGCCATTTGAGCGGGAAGACGCTTGCCACGTTCTGCAGCCACGCGGGCAGGCTCGCGAACGACAGGTACACGCCCGAGATGAACTGCAGGATGAGCACGATAGGGATGATGACGGCGGTCGCGCTCTTTCCTGAACGCGGCAGTCCGCTGAGCCCGATCCCGAGGATGGCGCAGGTGGTCACGCCGAATAGGAAGACCCAGGCGAAGGTCGCCCAGTGACCAGGCTCGGTCGGCAACTCCACACCGAAGGCCACCCGCGCGACCAGGAGGAGCAATGCGGCCTGCAGCAGCCCCGTCACCAGAACCTGGCCGATCTTGCCGATGAAGTAGCTGATCACCGAGAGGGGAGTACCGGCCAGTCGCTTCAGGGTGCCGTCACCCTTCTCCACGGCGATCTCGATCGACATGTTCTGCAGTCCGCTCAGAAGCACCCCCGCCGCCAGCATGCCGGGGAGGTAGAAGGTGGCGGCGCTGACCTTGTGGCCCGCGCCGTCCACTCCGAAACTCTGCTCGCTGAACGCGACCGAGAAGATCGTGAGCATGACGAGAGGGAACAGGAAGGTGAAGAACACCGAGTCACTCTGGCGAAAGTAACCCCGCACCTCGTAGCGGATGCGCGCGAGGCCGAGCCGGATCGTGCGGGCTGGGGTGACGAGGTTGCTCGGTGCGGTAGTGGCGGTCATTTCGATGCCCCTTCGATGGATGCGGCGCGCTCGGCGGCGGCAATATCAGCCGCGCCCACGAGTTCGAGGTAGATGTCTTCGAGACTGGGTCTGATGACTTCCAGCCGTTCGGGCTCGCCGTCCGCGACCAGTCGCGCGACGAACTCGCCGGGTCGTTCCGCACGTTCCTCGTGCACTTGGCCGTCGCGAGTCCAGCGCACGATGGGGATGCGTGCGGCCGTGCCACCGATCGTGTCGATCGCGCCGATCTCGACCAGGCGCCCGTCGGCCACGATCCCGGCGCGGTCGCTCAACTGGGCGGCCTCGTCGAGGTAGTGGGTGGTGAGCAGGATCGTCGTCCCCTCCGCCTTGAGCTGCTCGATCAGCGTCCAGAACTGGCGGCGGGCCTCCGGGTCGAAGCCGGTGGTGGGTTCGTCCAGGAAGAGCAGCTCGGGGCGTCCGATGATGCCGAGCGCGACATCCACGCGGCGCCGCTGTCCGCCGGAGAGGAGCTTGATGCGCGATGTCGCTTTGGACTCAAGGCCGACGGCCTCGATCACCTCGTCCACGCTCCGGGGGTTCGGGTAGAAGCCAGCGAAGTGAGTCAGCTGCTCGCGGACCGTGGCGTTGCCTTGCTCTCCGCCGCTCTGCAGCACGATTCCGAGGCGCGCCTTCCAGTCGAGGCCGCCGCGCTGGGGGTCAATTCCGAGGACGCTGACCTGGCCTGAGCTGCGATCGCGATAGCCCTCGAGGATCTCGATGGTGGTGCTCTTGCCCGCGCCGTTCGGGCCAAGCAGGGCGAAGGTCTCGCCGCGACAGATTTCGAAGTCGATGCCGCGCAGGGCCTCGACACCGTGGTAGGCCTTGCGGAGGTTGTGGACCTCGACGACTGCTTCGGAAACTGTCATGGGTCAATCGTGGCCGCTCGACACCGACCGGGCAATGGCTGGGAGGCGGACTGCGGCATCCACCGTTCGGTTGACGGCGCACCGTTCCGAAATGCAGGAGTTCGTGGGACTCGCTGAGCGGAAAGTCCCGGTCTCCCGCGTCCGGTGCTCACAGCAGTCCCACGTTCTCCTGCATTTCGGGAGGTCAGCGCAACGCGCTCACGGCGAGCGTCACGGCGAGTGCCACCATCACCGCGGCGATCGTCGCGTCCAGCACGCGCCAGGCGATCGGCCGGGCGAACAGCGGGGCGAGCAGTCGTGCGCCGAAGCCGAGCAGCGAGAACCACAGGATGCTGCCCAGCCCCGCCCCCAGACCGAACGCCCAGCGCCACTCGCCCTTGGTGCTGGCGACCGAGCCGAGCAGGACCACCGTGTCGAGGTAGACGTGCGGGTTGAGCCAGGTGAGGGCAAGGCAGGTGGCCGCGAGCGCGAGCGTGCCGGGGCGAGTGACGCCCGCGTTTCCGGTCGCCTGGGGGCCTTTTGCGGTGAGTCGCGACGGTCGGACTGCGCGCCGGGCCGCTAATGCTCCGTAGAACATCAGGAACACGGCCCCAACCCAGCGCACCACCTCGACCAGCGCCGGGACGGCGGTGAAGAGCAACCCGGCTCCGCCGACTCCGAGGGCAATCAGCGTGAGATCCGAGAAGGCGCAGATCGCCACGATCATCAGCACGTGTTCGCGGCGCAGTCCCTGGCGCAGCACGAAAGCGTTCTGCGCGCCGATCGCGACGATGAGGGAGAGCCCGAGTCCGAATCCTGACAGGGCAGCGGACGGCCAGGTGGTCATGGGTCAAGGGTGGCGGAGGCGAGTGATTCAGTCCAGCTCATTATTTTGACGAAGCATCAGCGCAACTTCAGAAGAGATGCCGATGAAATTCGACCGGGAACACCTGGAGACCCTCGCCGCCGGGGCGGCGGGCGGGACCTTCGACGCGGCTGGGCGCCAGCTCTCGGTGACACCCTCGGTGACACTCTCGGTGATCAGCCAACGCATTCGCGCGCTCGAGCAGCAGCTCGGCCGGGTGGTCGTTGTGCGCTCGAAGCCGATCCGGGCGACCCAGTCTGGTACCCGCGCTACCCCGGCTCGCTCAGCAGCTGGTGGTGCCAGTCGTGGTCAATGCGGACTCGATGGCGACCTGGCTGCTACCGGCGCTCGCGGAGGTCGCGGCGCGGCATCCGGTCGCTGGTGCACCGTCATCGCGCTCGGCCGGATGCGTTATCGCCCGGTCGCGAGCCCTGAGTTCGCCACCCGCTGGTTCCCGCACGGAGTGGACGCCAGCCTCGTCACGCGCTCCCCGCCTCGGCGGACTTCACTGCGGCCGTCGTGCTGAGCCTGGGCTGGGGGATGCTGCCCGACCAGCAGGTGGATGCCGGCCGTACCGCGGGCGAGCCGGGCACCCTCGGCGACACCCGTTCGATCGCCGTCCCGCTGCTCTGGCAGCTGTGGAAGCTGCGCTCCACACTTCTCGATCGCGTCCCGGATACCGTGGTTGCGCACGCCCGCACCGCTCTGTCATGAGCGTCTGGAGAGGGCCCGGGTGCGATGGCATACACTGATCGAAGTGGTGAAGTCTGCCAAGCTTTGTCGCGCCTATTTTGCGTAGGTGTGGCATCCGGTCGACAGATCCCTGTAGGGCGGTGGCTCAATTGGTAGAGCAGCGGTCTCCAAAACCGCAGGTTGCAGGTTCAAGTCCTGTCCGCCCTGCGATTCTTCGCACGTCAGTGCGGAGTTCACTGTTGAAAGGTGTTGAGAGTGGCACGCAAGGTGGTCGACGAGACGTCTGAGGATCTCGTCGCGAGCGCTAAGCGGGAGCGCGCCGAACGGCGTGGCCCGTTCGCGCGAGTCTCTCTTTTCATCCAGCAGGTCCTCAACGAGCTGACAAAAGTCGTCACGCCAACCCGGCGTGAACTGCTGAGCTATACCGGGGTCGTGCTGACCTTCGTCATCATCATGATGGGGATCGTCTACGCTCTCGACCTCGGGTTCAGCGCCCTCGTGACCTGGGTTTTCGGCACCAACTGACCTTGCAACCCCGCATGGAGCGTTTTCATCGCTCCCGCACATTTTTGACTGAATGGAAATAAAATTGTGACTGAACAAGAGCGCCGAGACGTCGATCTGGCACCCGCCGCCGAGCAGTCGTCGGAGACCGACGACCTGCTGCAGGACGACGTCCTCGCGATCGACGAGTCGTCCGACGAGAACGCCGAGTCGCGCGCCATCCACGTGGTCGACGACGAGGGCGACGTGGAGGCCAACCTCGACAGCATCCTCGACGCCCTGGATGCCGCAACCGACCCCGAGGCCGACGCGATCGTCGACTCTGCCCTCGACATCGGCGAGGCGTCCGATACCGAGCCGGGCGACTTCGATGCCGCCGCGTCCGCCGTCGAAGACGAGGAGGAGGTCGAGGAAGACGAGGCTGAGGTTGACCCGTACGAGGAGTTCCGTGGCGAGCTGCGCGGCAAGCTGGGCAAGTGGTACGTCATCCACTCCTATGCGGGCTTCGAGAAGCGCGTGAAGCAGAACATCGAGTCCCGTCGCTCGTCGATGGCCATGGAAGACTTCGTCTTCGAGGTTCAGGTGCCGATGGAAGACGTCGTCGAGATCAAGAACGGTCAGCGCAAGCTCGTCACCCGCGTGCGCATTCCCGGCTATGTGCTGGTGCGCATGGATCTCAACGAAGACAGCTGGTCTGTGGTTCGCCATACTCCGGGGGTGACCGGATTCGTGGGCAACTCCCACAACCCGACCCCGCTCCGCTTCGAGGAGGCCTTCAACATGTTGAAGAGCCTCGTTCAGATCGTCGAAGCCCCCACCAAGGGCGGCGTCGCGGGCAAGGGCGGCGGCAAGACCACGGCGCGGTCCATCCCGGCCGAGGTCGACTTCGAGGTCGGCGAGACCATCACGATCAAGGAGGGCTCGTTCGCGGGTCTTCCGGGCACGATCAGCGAGATCAAGCCGGAGAGCGGCAAGCTCACCGTGCTGGTCTCGCTCTTCGAGCGCGAGACGCCGGTCGAGCTGTCGTTCGATCAGGTCACGAAGCTGTAGGACCGCCCGCCGGGCGAGTAGACCGGGCGAGCAGACCGCAGGCCGTATCGAAATCCCGGTTTCCGGGCTAAACTCTCGTGTCGGCCGGTTTCGGTACGCGGCTTCGTCGCTACTCAGCCACCGCCGATACACCCAACCCACCACTGCCACGGTTCGCCTGGTTCGTGGAAGCGCGTCCGCAGGGCGCACGACAGAAAGAAGAGCCAGTCATGGCAGCCAAAAAGAAGATTACGGGGCTGATCAAGCTCC
>JAYWDH010000012.1:0-7790 GCA_043779945.1 Microbacteriaceae bacterium | reverse complement strand
TCTGCTGGACCGCATCGAGGCGCTTGAATCCAGGATTGCGAGCCAGGCGAGGTAGCCGAGCGCATACTCCCGCGGGAGTAGTCGCAGCGCAACGGGTGGAGGACTCGCGGAGCACATCCCACGCGTAGCATCGAGCCATGCCCGCGTCCGACCGTGCCCAGCGCCGGGAGCGACGACTCTACGACTGGATCGATCGGCACGCCGGGCACGCGGCATGGGTTCAGCGGCATGGTGACTGGGCATCCTGGGGCGGTCCGCCACCGCCTAGCTTGCGAACACCGCGCTGGGTCACGCCGTGGCTGCCGGTCATCGTCTCATTCCTGATCCAGGTGCCCGCCGCCATCGGGCTGATGCACGTCTACAACCTGTCGGCGACGCAGGGTCTCATCACGGTCGGGATCGCACTGCTCGGCCCGCTCGCGCTGATCGGCGCCCGGCGCTTTCCGGGCCCCGTCGTCGCGGTCACCGCGATTGGCGCCTCGCTCGATATCTTCTTCAACGACCACACCGGCCCGCCGTACCTCGCGCTGGCGTTCGGCATCATCAGCGCGATCGTGCGAAATGCCCGAGTCTGGGCCTGGGTCTCGATCGCGCTCGCCTGGGTCACGACCCTCTCGGTCGCCCTTGCTTTCGGCAATGATCGCCTCACCGTCGGTCGGATCGCTGGGACGACCCTCGGCATCCTGATTGTGGTGGGGATCGGCGAAGCTCTGCGCACCCGCCGTGAGCGCACCGCCGAGTTCCGGCGCATCATGAGCGAGCGCCGACACTCAGAAGTGCAGGCGGAACGGGTGCGAATCGCCCGCGAGCTGCACGACGTCCTCGCGCACTCGCTGAGCCAGATCAACGTGCAGGCGAGCGTTGGACTGCACCTGATGGACCGCCAGCCCGAGAAGGCGGCCGAGGCGCTCGCCAGCATCAAGGAGACCAGCAAGACCGCGTTGGATGAGGTGCGCTCCGTGCTCGGCGTGCTCCGGGCCGAAGGAGGAGCCGACCCGAACGCGCCGCTCGTTCCCGAACCCGATCTCAGTCGGCTCCCGGGGCTGGTGGCCTCTGTCACTGCGCAGGGCATCGAGGTGCGCCTCGATGATCGGCTGCCGACCGCAGAGGTGCCGAAGCCCGTTCAATTGGCGCTCTATCGAATCGTGCAAGAGTCGCTGACGAACGTCATCCGGCACGCCGAAGGAGCAACGCAGGCGACCGTCACGCTCGAGCGGACGGATGGGTCGTACCGGATCGAGGTCCACGACGATGGGAGCGGCAGTATCCCGTTCCCGGCGTCGGAGTCGGGCGGCCGTGGACTGCTCGGCATGCGCGAGCGGGCCGAGTTGCTCGGCGGGCATCTGAGCGCTGGCCCGGCCGACGGCGCGGGCTTCGCGGTCGTCGCAACACTCCCCATGACCGCGGCGAACCCGGCAGCCACTCCCGCGAAGTCTCTGCCTCAGACAGCCTCGGCATGACGATCCGGGTCGTTCTGGCCGATGACCAGCAACTCATCAGGGCCGGATTCCGGAGCCTGCTCGAGGCCGAACCGGACCTCGAGGTCGTTGGCGAGGCCGCCACCGGTCGCGAGGCGGTCGCCCTCGTGACGCGCGAACGTCCGGACGTCGTGCTGATGGACATCCGGATGCCCGACGGCGACGGCCTCTGGGCAACCGAGCAGATCGTGGCCAACTCTGCGCTCACCGCCACCCGCGTGGTCGTAGTCACGACCTTCGAGCTCGACGAGTACGTCGCGCAGGCGATTCGCGCCGGAGCGAGCGGCTTCCTCGTGAAAGACACCGAACCGGTCGAACTGATCCGTGCCGTGCACGTGGTGGCTGGCGGTGACGCCCTGCTCAGCCCGCGCGTGACGAAACGGCTGCTTGAGCGCGTTGCAGGCACTTTCCACCAGCCACCCGACGTGACCCGGCTCGCCGTACTCACCGATCGTGAACGCGAGGTGCTCGGCCTGGTCGGCCAGGGCCTCAACAACGAGGAGATCGGCCGTGCGCTCTACCTGAGCCCGCTTACCGCCAAGACGCACGTCTCGCGGATCATGTCGAAGCTGCTGGCGCGTGATCGTGTGCAGCTCGTTGTGATCGCCTACGAGACGGGACTGGTGACGGCCGGAGCCTCGGAGTAGACGAACCGCGTCGCACTGCGCCTAGGGGAGTACGAGACAGCATCCGACCGGCAGATTCGCCCAACTCGCCCGAGGTGGAGAGTCGATACATCGGAGTCCACTCAGGACTCCTCGAGACCCAAAGGACCCCATCGTGTTCTCTTCCCTCGTCCTGGCCGGCATGTTCCACCCCGTGGCTCATGGACTCGGCTTCTTTCTCTTCCTGATCCCGCTCTTCTGGATCCTCGTCGTCATCACGATCGTCGGCCTCGTCGGCCTCGCTGGACGCCGCTGGCGCCGCAGCGCCTTCGCGGGCGGTTACGGGCCGTGGGGCCAAGGTCATGGCCACGGTCACGGCTTCGGACCCGGCGTTGCCTACTGGCAGGGCCAGCAGGTCTCCCGCGCCGCCGAGGTGACCCTCGCGGAGCGTTTCGCACAGGGTGACATTGATGAAAAGGAGTACCGCGCTCGCCTCGAGGTGCTGCGCGCCAATGCCCCACAGCCGCCGATGGGCCCGACTGGCCCAGTCGGACCGCAGAACTAGGCGCCGAATACCGCTGATCTGGCACCCTCTGCGCCCTCCCGCTCGACGGGTAGTCTCTCCTTCGAACTGAAACCGGTTCGGAGGAGAGACCTTTTCACGTGAACGCCTGGCTGCAACACAACTCGATCCTCCTCAGTTTCGGGCTCGGCTTAGCCGCGGTCGTGCTGTTGATCGTCGCGGTCGTCCTCGTCGTCCTCTGGCGCCGAGCGCGTCGCACCGAACGTGCTGCGAGCGCCGAGCGCAACGAGTTGGAGCGCGATCGCATCGATCTCGAGCTCTCGCTGGCTGAGCAGACCGGTCGGTTGCGGATCATCCGAGAACTGCACGAGCTCGCCGCGCACTCGGTGTCGGTCATCATCACTCAGGCAGACGGGGCGCGCTACGCCGCAACCGCGGATCCGGCTGTCGCCACGCGCACCGCGATCGCGATCGCGGAGGCAGCCCGTGCCACCCTTGCCGACCTCCGTCGCGTCATGACGGTGGTGCGCGACGGCGAGGCGGATGCCGCCCCCCAGCCCAGCCTCTCCTCGGCCCGCGAACTCTTCAAGGTCATGCGCGGCGCCGGCTTGGAGGTCGAGTTCGTCGAAGCGGGCACGCGCCTGGACCTCAAGCAGGGTGCCGAGCTGGCCGTCTACCGCATCTTGCAGGAGGCGCTGAGCAACGCACTGTCGCACGGCGGCCCCGGCACGAATGCGCGCGTCAGCTTCAAGTGGATCGAGCAGGGACTCGAGGTTCTGGTCGACGATGACGGCTTCCGGGCCGAGGCGATCCGCAACGGTCTCGACCCGAACCTGGAGGCGCAGCAACGCAGCTACTCGCAGGAGGACGATTTGGCGGCCCTCACGCAGGCGCCGGTCGGCCGCGGGATCACCGAGATGCGCGAGCGCACCGAGCTGTTCGGCGGTGTCTTCTCAGCGCGCACGGTGCCGGGAGTCGGCTTCTCGGTGTCGGCGATCTTCCCGGCGTTGAAGTACCACAACGGCGTGCACGGGGTGAAGCTGGCCCCGTCGTGACTCGGCGTGCGGCCGTGATATCGGCCGAGCCACTTCGGATCGCGATCGTCGACGACTCGCGCAGCCAGCGCGAGGGCTGGGCGCTTCTGATCGCGTCGCAGCCGGATCTCGAAGTCGTTGGGCAGGCGGGTGACGGGGCGCAAGCCCTTGCCCTCGCCCGCCGCGAACCGCTCGACGTGATCTTGATGGATATCCAGATGCCGCGGGTGAATGGCCTCGTCGCCGCGGAGCGAATCGCGGCCGACGCTCGGGTGCGCGAGCTGGGGCATCCACCGCGGATCGTGCTCGTGACCGCCCTCGACCTCGACGCCCACGTGCCGGGCGCTGCGATGGCGGGCGCATACGCAGTGCTCTACAAAGACGTCGACCCCGAGGGACTGTTCGAGACGCTCCGCGAGGCCGGGGCATTCCGCGGCGAGCACTACGGTGCCCACGGCGGTGGCCGGTAGCGGAGCCGCTGAGACACGTCCCCGCGAGTCGGAGCGTTCGGCAGCAATCCGGGTACGCCTCGCGGTCGGGCTGGAGATGTCGGCATACGGCGTCTCGTTCGGGGCCCTGGCCACGGCATCCGGCTTGGATGTCTGGCAGAGCTGCGTGCTCATCCTGTTCATCTATTCGGGCTGCTCCCAGTTCGCCGTGATCGGCGTGCTCGCCACCGGGGGACTCGCGGCTGGCCCCGCTGCGATCGCCGGCGCCTCGTTGCTGCGTGTGCGCAATGCACTCCAACAGCCCACGGTACGCACCATCCGCCGCCCGAGTTCGTGACTGCAACGGCATGCGATCTGGGCCGCCACGGCCGCCGCCACGGCCGCCGCCACGGCCGCCGCCACGGCCGCCGATACCCGCACCCAGCCTCAGTCCTCCAGGTGATCGACTCCCGGTAGCCAGGACTGTCCAGGCACGCCCCAACTTCGCTTCTTGATCGTCTTCGCGACCAGCCGGTCGTTCGGGTGCACGAGGCGATCCGCGTAGAGCACACCGTCGAGGTGGTCGTACTCGTGCTGGAAGATCCGGGCGAGCCAGCCCTCCGCGTCGATCTCGTAGCGAGTGCCATCCAATGAGGTGGCGCGCAACAGGGCGCGGGCGGAACGCCGCAACGGGAAGCGCTCACCGGGCAGCGAGAGGCATCCCTCCGACTCGTCGTCCTCGTCGAGTTCGTCGATTGAGGCCGGGCTGATCCAGAGTTCGGGGTTGATAGCGGTGCCCCGATGAACGGCCTCTTGCTCGTCTTTCCAGTTGAAGACAAAGACCCGCAACAGGACTCCCACCTGCGGCGCCGCGAGGCCGACACCGGGGGCGGCCGCCATGGTTTCCTCCAGGTCGCGTACGAGCGTCAGGAGCGCGCCATCAAACGAAACGACGGGGGTGGCGGGGCAGCGGAGCGCCGGGTCTCCCGTGATGAGGATGGGAAGCACGGCCATTCATTCAGGATATCGGCGGTTGAGCGGTTAGATTCGATGAGTGCCTCTCGACCCCTTTGTGATCGACCCGGCGAAACTCGTAGCCTCCATCCCTGTCATCGGGATCGTCATCGCGCTCATCGGTGGGCTGTTTCTCGCGCTGGGTGCGCAGTCCCAGCACCTCGGCGTCGTCGCGGTCGAGCAACGTCACGGATCCGGTCACAAAGCCGGTCTCAATGTGGGCCAGCTGCTGCGTCTTTTCCGTAGCCCCTGGTGGGTGCTCGGGTCAGTGCTGCTCGGTTTCGCGGTGCTCTGCCAGCTCACCAGCCTCGGCTTCGCCCCGATCATCGTCGTGCAGCCGCTCGGTGTCGTCGCCCTGGTGATCACCTCCGTGGTCAACGCGCGTGTGTCGAAGACCAAGCTCACCAGGGAGGCTGTCCGCGCGATTACCTTCTGCGTCGCCGGCATAGCCATCTTCGTCACCGTTGCCGCGTTCGTCGCGCAGGAGACAGTGATCAACGCGGCACAGTTGCTGATCATTCTGGTGATCCTCGGGGTTGTGGTCTTGATTCTCGCTCTGGCCTTCGCCTTCTTCCGCAAACGCTTCACCGCGATCTTCTACATCATCTCGGCGGGGGTGCTCTACGGATTTGTGGCGACGCTCGCGAAGGTCGTCATCAACCGCGTGATCACCGGCAATTTCGAGGGGCTCACGGTCTTCGCCATCGTTGCCCTGCTCGTGGCGATGGCGGTCGGCGCCTACTTCGTGCAGACCGCATACTCGGTCGGATCACCCGATCTGGTGATCGCCGGCCTCACCGTCGTCGATCCGCTGATCGCCGTCTCGATCGGCATCATCGTGCTCCGGGAGGCCGCAAATGCGCCGCTCTGGGTGCTCCCGGTCTGGATCGTGGCGGCCGGGCTTGCTGTCTATGGCGTCTTCCAGCTCGCCAAGACGCGTGCCGCACAAGTTGCCGCCACTCAGGCGGAGGCGGCGAAGAACGGCCGCTCCTGAGTTAGCCTGGTCCCGCAGCTCATCTGCTGCTCCCAGAACCGAAGGACACCGAGTGACCGACGCGCCCCCAGCGCGGCAGCCGATGCGGATTCTCATCGGAGGCGATACCTTCGCCCCCGACCTGAACGGTTCTGCCACCTTCTCCAAGCGGCTCGGCGCCGGGCTGGCCAAGCGCGGCCACGAGGTTCACGTCATCGCGCCCGCCCAGCCGCGGGCCTACGGCACGTTCCGGGAGGTGTACGACGGCCAAACGCTGACCGTGCACCGCATCTACAGCTGGCCGTGGCCGCCGCATCCGTGGTTCCGTTTCATGTTGCCGTGGCGCATGAAGGCGAACTCCCGCAGAATCGTCGACAGCATTCATCCGGATGTCATCCACTTCCAGTCGCACATCGTCGTCGGCGCGGGGCTGGCTCCGATCGGCAAGGCCCGCGGCATCAGGATGGTGGGAACCAACCACACCATGCCCGAGAACGTGCTGCAGCACGTCACGATCTTCCCGCAGCCGATGCTCGACTGGCTGGCGCGCACTCAGTGGAAGTCGGCGAGAAAGATCTTCAGCCTCGCTGACGAGTTGACGAGCCCAACGCAGAGTTCTGCCGACTACTTCACCAAGATGACCGGCCTGGATGACGTCATCGCCATCTCGAATGGCATCGACACCACGGTCTACACCCCCGACTTCCTGAAGAAGCCAGATAACCGCGTGGTGTTCGTCGGTCGGCTCGACGAGGAAAAGCACATCGACGAGCTGATCTCGGCGGTTGCCCGCATGGACGCTGCGCTTGACGTGCAGCTCGACATCATCGGCGGCGGCGAGATGAAGCAGAAATTGCGCGACCAATCGGCCGCGCTCGGGGTGAGCGACCGGGTCCACTTCCTCGGCAAGCTCACGGATCAGGACCTGCGCGCCACGCTCACGCGCGGCACGGTCTTCGCGATGCCCTCGCGCGCCGAGCTCCAGTGCATCGCGGCCATGGAGGCGATGGCGACTGCCTTGCCCGTGGTCGCCGCCAACGCCATGGCGCTCCCGCATCTGGTGCATGAGGGTGAGAACGGGCACCTGTACGAGCCGGGGGACATCGACGCATTCGCCGCGGCTCTCACCGACGTGCTGTCGGCCGATCCTGTCCGCCTCGCGAAGATGAAGAATGCCTCGCTTGCGATCGTCGCCCACCACTCGATGGCGCGCACTCTCGACGTCTTCGAGGCGCTGTATCGTGGAGACCCGGTGGCCCGACCGGTCGCCGAACCCGAATCGAGGCCCGTGGGCGAGCAGTCCACGACACCCGATGCGGGCGCGGGGCGGTAGCTCAGCCGGTTAGAGCAAGGGACTCATAATCCCTGGGTCGCGGGTTCAAGTCCCGCCCGCCCTACGAGGAAATACGGCCTAGTTGCCAGCCCCTAAGCTCTCAGCTTTGGCGTCGCGCCCCCCGGATGTCCCCCCGCTACTCAAGCTGACGTTGACGCGAGCAAGTGCGGACGCGTCGGCGTCCGATCCCATCCAGTGCGCGTAGATGGCCAAAGTCGTTTGTGCTGAGGCATGGCCCAGCCAGGTTTGTACCGTCTTGACGTCAAGGCCGGCCCGGATCCAGATAGTCGCGGCTGAATGACGTAGGTCGTGCACACGTCTCCCGCGGCAGGAGTCTCGCCAGCCGACAGCGCGCCGCCAGTTCGATTCGTGAAGCCGAGTACCGCGGTCTGTCGTGAAGAG
>JAYWDH010000011.1:0-2676 GCA_043779945.1 Microbacteriaceae bacterium | reverse complement strand
TCGGCATCGACCACCAGTCGCCGGAGGCGGCCGCCGCGGCCTCCGCGTACACCGGCCTGAAGAATGCGACCCGCCACCTCATCTCAGCCTCAGCGAGTTCCCGGGAAGCTCGGGAATCCTCAGAAGCCTGAGTGGGTTGTCGCTCATAACCACAACATCACACGGAGGTTGTCATGCCCCAGGCAGTGCTCAATGGAACGGTCCTTGCGGACGCGCCCGAATCGGACGTCCTGCACATCGAGGGCAACATCTACTTTCCCCCGGCCAGTGTGAAAACAGAGTTCCTGGTCGAGAGTGCCACTCCCTACACGTGCCCGTGGAAGGGCGAGTGCCAGTACTTCTCCGTGAAGGGCTCCGCCGCGGGCGAGCTGCTGCAGGATCGCGCCTGGAGTTACCCGCACCCGTACCCGACCGCCGAGCAGCGCGTCGGCAAAGACATCAGCAACTACGTGGCGTTCTGGAAGGAAGTCAAGGTCAGCTGACCTCGGCTCTTCGTCGGAAGGCCGCGACCTTCGCGCGATTACCGCAGCGTGACATCGAGCACCATCGCCGGGTGCC
Organism: Microbacteriaceae bacterium; assembly: GCA_043779945.1. GTDB lineage: Bacteria > Actinomycetota > Actinomycetes > Actinomycetales > Microbacteriaceae > Lysinimonas. The sequence continues at coordinate 2,118 of JAYWDH010000011.1, read as the reverse complement.
GGTACGTGACTCGTCGTGAAACACGATGCGGCAGTGCTCGGCAGTGCAACGCCGGATCCGATCATCGCCGGCGCTGAGCAGAGCGACGGCGTCGCGTGCCAGCGTCGAGAGCGCTTGCCCGACCCGAATGTGCGCAGCCCCCGCCTGACGCCGGCCGCCGACTAGCACCGGAGGCTGGTCGGGTGTCGCCGCGAACAGATTGAGCGTGTCGATGTCGTCCGGGTCGAGGGGTACCCGGTCGGCCACCGCCCCGGTCATTCGGGTGATCGCAGCGCGAAGTGCCCCGGCATCCACGAGTTCACGCTCGCCGAGTTCGGAGACCGGAAGACGTTCGAAGTGGCTCGCTAGCCAGTGCCGGACCTCGCTTTCCGGCCCCGAGGCGAAGTCGAGGCTGTCGGCGCCCGCGTCGAAGAACCAGCGGGTTCCGTCGGAGAGGAGCCAGCGGCCGCTGCTCATCCGCTGCTCGCCGCCGTGCGCGGCAACTCGCGCCGCATCCACCCGATCGCGTATCGGACGTCGAAGGTGCGCGAACACTTGGCACACGACAGCGCGCGCGCCGGCTTGCGATAGCGGAAGTGCGTGTGCCCGTTCGGGCAGGTGCCGACCCACGGGGCAAGCTCATCGGCGATCGCCCCGCCATGCAGGCGCTTGCCCTCGTAGCCGAGGTCGACGGCAACTTCCTTCCACTTCGGACCGTGGCCGGCCTTCGCGCCGGCCATCGCGTGCGCGACCTCGTGCAGCAGCACCTGATGGATCTCATCGTCCTCGTAGCGGGACGCCAGGTGGCGCGACACGGTGATCCGGTGCGCCCCGTAGGAGCACAGTCCGGCCCGGGTGGTCGCGCGATCGAAGCCGAACGACCAGACGTTCGCGTCGAGATGCAGCGCGATCAGCGCATCCGCCCAACGCCGCACGCGATCAAGATCGGCCATGACCCGACGCTACCCGCGCCCGCCCTCGGCCGACCGGGAATCGCCGGGCCGCAGTTGGAAGACGCTCCTGCTCGGGGGTGGGGAGGGAAGGGCAGTGGCGTCCGTGACCACGGCAGCTCCGGCGATCCAGTCCTGCAGAGAGCGGGCGTGAACGAGCGTGGCGGGGTGGGGTCCGCGGGCGAGGAGCCGTGGCATCCAGTCCAGAGGGAGAGGAGAAGGAGAGGCGACGAGCACGAAGTTGCCGAAGCGACGGCCCTTGAGCACCTGGGGCTCGGCGAGCACCGCCACATCTTCGAACGCCATCGAGACGGTCGCAGCCTGCCCGCGCGCGAAGGCGGCCCCCGCGCCGTCGGCGACATTCACGAGCAGTACCCCGTGGGGTGCCAGGAACGCGGCACACTCTCGATAAAACTCGACGCTCGTGACATGGGCCGGGATACGCGCCCCGCCGAACACGTCGACCACAAGCACATCGACTGCGCCCTTCAGCCCTGCCGGGAGTTTCGCCAGGGTCGCGCGGGCATCCCCGTACCGCACCCGGATCGAGGCGCCTCTCGGAAACGGTAGCTCGCGTCGCACCAGTTCGATCAGCTCGGGCTCGAGCTCGAGCACCTGCTGCCGCGAACCCGGCCGGGTCGCCTCGATGTAGCGCGGGATGGTGAGGGCGCCACCGCCGAGGTGCAGCGCGGTCAGCGGCTCTCCTGGCAGGCGCAGCTGGTCGATCACGTGGCCCATGCGCGCGATGTACTCGAAGAACAACTCGCTCGGGTTCTCGAGGTTCACGTGCGACTGCGGGGTTCCGTCGACGACGAGCTCGTAGGCGCCGGGGACCCAGCGGTCCGCACGGATCTCAGCGTGGAATCCGTTGCCGAGGGTAGTGGAATGCGCGGGGTCGAGTTCGTCGGGCACCTCCCGATCCTTCCACCCTCGTCTCCACCTCCGGGTGGTGTCGCTGATTCGCGGCGGGGTGGAAGCTCGGCAGTACCGGGTGGCGGCGGTCCACGAGCGTTTCCCCCGGGAGAAGCGACTGCCCCTCGCAGGGGAGCGGGGCCACATCGCGGCGCTCGCCGAGCGGCCCCGGATCGCGCGTCAGATCCACGACGTGCTCGCCCACCGTCTTGGGGCCGGTTCTCCAACTCGATGCGATCGATGCCGTGCTCGAGGCCGGGCAGACAGACGCGGCGCA
>JAYWDH010000010.1:0-7873 GCA_043779945.1 Microbacteriaceae bacterium | reverse complement strand
CGGATCTCGCTGCCTGGTCCGCGGCGCAGCGCGACCCGATGGGCTACGACCCCGTGATCGAACGCACGCGCGCGCACTACTCCCGGCTGGTCGGCGTGCCCACCACGCGGATCGCGGCCGGGTCTCAGACCTCGGTGCTCACCTCGGTGGTCGCGGCCGCCGTCCCGGAGGGTGGCGAAGTGCTCGTCGCCGACGGGGACTTCTCGTCGATCGTGTTCCCGTTCCTGCAGCGACGCGGCATCCGGGTGCGTTCGGTGCCCCTCACCGCACTCGCTGAGTCGATCGCGGAAGACACCTGGTTGGTGGTGTTCTCGCTGATCCAATCCGCGACCGGGGTCCTCGCCGAGGTCGACGCGATTCGCGAGGCGGCTGCCAGAACCGGCACCCTCACGTTCTGCGATGTCACTCAGGCAGCGGGGGTGCATCGCGTCGACGCCGCATTGTTCGACGTCACCGTCTGTCACAGCTACAAATGGCTCTGCGCGCCCCGCGGGGTGGCCTTCATGACCCTCGGCGAGCGGATCGACCCGCTGCTAACCCCTATCCAGGCAGGATGGTACGCGGGCGATGATGTCTGGCAAAGCGTCTACGGTCCGTCGATGCACCTCGCGCTGGACGCGCGCCGCTTCGACGTCTCGCCCGCCTGGCAGGCCTGGATTGGCGCCGAGCAGTCGATCGGACTGTTCGCCGACCTCGACATCGACGAGGTCTGGGCGCACGGCGCGGGACTCGGAGACGAGCTCTGCGACGCCCTCGGCACCCCGCAACAGCATCAAGCGATCGTTACCTGGCCGGATGTCTCAGGCCATGACCTCGCGTCCCTGATCGGTTCTGGCATCCGAGTGTCGGGTCGAGCGGGGCGGCTGCGTGCCTCGTTCCACCTTTGGAACGACGCCACCGACGTCGCCGCGGTGGTACAGGCGCTGCGCCCCTGATCGGAGTTTGCTCGTGTCACTTCTCGCCGCGGCGCACCGGGCCAAGCAGTCGGGGAGTGGGCCGAGAGCGAGCGCTCAACTCCCGGCGGTCGCCGGGGATCAGCCAGGCCAGTCGTGCTGCCATCAGCACGCCGACCAGGATCACCCAGATTGTGTCGTGGCCGGTGAGCAGGTAGAGCGGCGCCGCCGCAAGCGGAAGAAGTGCAGTGAGCAGCGCAAAGATCTGGAATGCCGGACCCCGCGAGTACCGCCCGGAGATCGAGAACGGCGAATGCTCGTAGGCGAAGATCGCGATGGCCACGGCCACGGCAGTTGTGATCGACAGAGCCAGATTCGCCGACACCTGGTTGAAGACGGCGGGGAGAACGACGACCAACGGGTACAGTCCTCCGAACTCGAGCAGCAAGTTTCCCCACTTCATGTGCGCCTCGAAGGAGTCATCCCGGATGCGGGACAAGCTGCCGGAGGCGTTGGCGTAAATCTGCAACGACCCGATCGCCAGAATCGTCGCGACCAGGATGAGGGTGCGTAGCGGTTCGGAGTAGTTCGGAACCCCGAAGGACAGACCGAGCAGGAAGGTGAGCGCCGCGACGATGCCGGCGGCCTCCGCCACGCTAATCGCGGTCTCGTCGGCTTTCAGCCCCTGTCGGTGCTCCGGCTCGAACTCGGAGATCTCGAAGAAGGTGCCCTGCACGCTGCGAATCACGGCGGTGATGGCGGATTCCTCCCGGCGTAACAGCTCGAACAGGTGGTCGACAGCTTCGACGGGGATGAGCACGCGATCGTCCGGATCGACCACTTGGCGTCGAGTACGGAGCTGGCAGTAGACGCGATCTTTGCCGGGGCCGAAGTAGTCGCGCATCCCGCTGCGCACCACGAATCCGCTCGCCGTGAGGAGGGCGATCATCGGCACGTTCATCGGACTGGTGACGGTCGTCGCCGAAGGGGTCGGCGAAATCGCATCCACCATGTTGATGAAGTGCTTCACCAGCGCACGACCCACTCCGGCGCCGCGGCTCTGTTCGGCGACGGCGAGCGCGACCATGTAAACGTGGTCGTCGTTCAGGATCTCGGTCTGCAGCATCCCTACGACCCGACCTTCAATCTCGGCGACGGTGAACTGCCCGCGTTCGAGCCCCCGCTCCAGCTCGCCAGGATGAGCAGGCTCACGATCCAGCCGGTCGGGCGGAAACGCCTCAGTGTCGAGCGCGCGCAATGCATCCAGGTCGGCCGCCGTTGCGGCACGAAGCAGTGCCATCTATCTTCCAGTTCTCATGTGAGGAGACGCACTTTGCCACGAGGGTCGAGATGACCGCGAGCTCTGGACCGTTCGGGGTCTTGGCCGGGGACCGGGTCGGGTCGGGTTGCTGTCGGCGGATAAGCTGACAGTCTTGCATCTTCCAACCGCGCAGCCAGCGCGGCTGACCCCTGGAGTTCTCTCGTGGCTACGCCCAATCCGCTCGACTCGATCATCTCACTCGCGAAACGCCGCGGCTTCGTCTTCCAGTCGGGGGAGATCTACGGCGGATCCCGCTCCGCCTGGGACTACGGGCCCCTCGGCGCCGCGCTCAAGGAGAACATCAAGCGCGAATGGTGGAAGTTGATGGTCCAGGGCCGTGACGACATTGTCGGCATCGACTCCTCGGTGATCCTGCCCCGCCAGGTGTGGGAGGCGTCCGGCCACGTCGAGGTCTTCTCAGACCCGCTGATCGAGTCGATGCACACCCACAAGCGCTACCGTGCCGACCACCTACTGGAGGCGTACGCGGAGAAGCACGGGCATCCGCCGATGAACGGCCTTGCGGACATTCGCGACCCCGACACCGGGCAGCCGGGCGCCTGGACCGAGCCGCGCAACTTCTCGGGCCTTCTCAAGACCTTCCTGGGTCCGGTCGACGACGAGGAAGGGATGGCGTATCTCCGCCCCGAGACGGCGCAGGGGATCTTCGTCAACTTCGCCAACGTGCTCTCCAGCGCACGCATGAAGCCGCCGTTCGGTATTGCCCAGATCGGCAAGAGCTTTCGCAACGAAATCACGCCCGGCAACTTCATCTTCCGTACCCGCGAGTTCGAGCAGATGGAGATGGAGTTTTTCGTCGAGCCCGGCACCGACGAGGGATGGTTCGACTACTGGATCGACGCCAGCCAAGACTTCTACATCGGCCACGGCATCAAGCCCGAGAACATCCGGCGCTTCGAGCACGCGAAGGAGAAGCTCTCCCACTATTCGAAGCGCACGGTCGACCTCGAGTACCGTTTCCGCTTCGCGGGCAGCGAGTGGGGGGAGCTCATGGGCGTTGCAAACCGCACCGACTTCGACCTGAAGACGCACTCCGAAAAGTCGGGCGTCGACCTGTCCTACTTCGATCAGACCAAGAACGAGCGCTGGATTCCCTACGTGATCGAGCCGGCATTCGGTCTGACGCGTGCGCTGATGGCGTTTCTCGTTGACGCGTACGCCGAAGACGAGGCCCCAAACACCAAGGGGGGTGTCGACAAGCGCACCGTGCTCCGACTCGACCGCCGCCTGGCCCCGATCAAGGTCGCAGTGCTGCCGTTGTCGCGCAATGAGCGGCTCTCGCCGGTTGCTAAGGAGCTCGCCACTGAGCTCCGCAAGCACTGGATGATCGAGTTCGACGATGCTGGGGCCATCGGTCGCCGCTACCGTCGCCAGGACGAGATCGGCACGCCCTTCGCGGTCACCATCGACTTCGACACGCTCGACGACAAGGCCGTCACCGTGCGCGAGCGCGACACGATGAGCCAGGAGCGCGTCTCGCTGGACCGCCTCGTGGGCTACCTGGGAGAGCGGTTGCTCGGGTCGTGACCGACGCGGTGATCCCGAGCAAAGTCTCCGCACCGGTCGAGATGGAGCCGCTGCCGCACTATCGACTGTTGCGCGCGCTGCCCGGCTACCGGTGGTGGAAACCGCTCGTCGCCCTGCTGGTTACCGTGGTCTTGTGGATCACGTTCACCGTGATCGTGGTGATCGTTGGAGTGATCATCGCGGCGGCCCAGGGCCAGATTCACTTCGATACGAGCGAGGTGGCGCTCCGGCAGCTGACGAAGCTGTTTGGCGTCATCGATGCCGGGAATCCACTCTCGGTCTCGGTGGGCCTGATCGGGGTGGCGACTCTGCTGCCGGCCACCCTGTTGGGCTACTTGATCATCGGCTTGCGACCCGTTTCGGTGCTGCGGTCGGTGGCGTTCCGGCTCCGCTGGAGATGGATGGCTTTTTGCCTTCTGCCCGCCCTGGCAATCACGGTGATCGCCACGCTGATCCAGATCCTGTTGTTCCCGTCGGTGCTCGGTGGCGGCGCAGCAGTCGCACCAACGATTCCGCTTGGCACCTTCCTGGTCTGTGCCGTGCTCATCCTCGTGCTCACGCCGCTCCAGGCCGCCGCGGAGGAGTTCGCCTTCCGCGGTCTGATTACGCAGATGTTCGGATCCTGGCTGCGGCCGGCCTGGCTCGTGATCGTGCTCAGCGCGATCCCGTTCGCTGCAGCCCACACGCAGTACCTCGGGGATGGTGGATCGCTGACCTGGGCGACCGCCGATGTCGCGTTCTTCGCCCTTGCGGCGGGGTTCGTCACCTGGCGCACCGGGGGAATCGAGGCGAGCATCGCGCTCCACACGATCAACAACACTGTCGCTTTCCTGACTCTCGCTTCCAGCCTTGGTGGAACGACGTCCACCAGCTCCCAGGTGAGTGGTGACCCCTTCCCGGTCTTCCTCTCGTTCCTCGTCACGGTCGTCACCATGGGTCTGTATGCAGTCTGGATCGATCGCGCCGCACGAAAGCGGGGGCTGCAGAACACGCTGAGACCGGTCGCTCCCGAGGGGCTGGAAGGGAATAGCTGACGCGTCATCCGGTTGCGTCAGGCAGGAGTTTTTCCAGCAAAGTGGACGTCTGGTCGGACATCGCGTGCCCCTGGTGTTGGCCTGCGCTACGACTATGCGCTGCAGTACACAATCACCGTGCTCGCCATCGGTCGGATCGAGGAGCTCGCCGATCTCGCCGCCGAGCTCGGCTTGCAGCGAGATGACGGGATCCGATCGCTGAGCGTGGATGAGTATCTCGCCGACGTCCGGTCCGATAACGCGATGCCAGTCCCCGCTTCGGACGACGAGCCCACCGCGCCGGAGCTGCAGCGGGTGGGTGAGGCGGAGCTGAGGTCTGCGTTGGCGCGTTTTGCGAACATCCGCCGCACCGCGAGCAGGCGGTCATCAACCGCCGGGTCGATAACGACCAGATCTAGTTGCGAGGCTGCAGCTCGTCGCTGATGTCGGCGACGGTCGCCGCGAGTCCTGCGATCAGTTGGTCGGCGTCCGCGAAGACGCTCAGGCCGTGCTCCCCGGCGCCGAGGGAGACCCGCCGCCCGACAACCCGCTCATCGACGTAGACCGGCCAGGCTGTCGCCGAGCCGAGCGGGGTGATCGTGCCTCGCTCGTAGCCTGTCGCCGCTAAGGCAACGGATGCCTCGGGTAGCTGTAACTTGTTGACCCCGACCACGGCGCGCAGCTTCGCCCACGAGATCTGCCGGTCGCCAGGAATCTCTGCGAAGAGGAAGGCGCCGTCGTGCCGCTTCACGACGAGCGACTTCACGATGTCGGAGGGCTGAATGCCCAAGATCTCGGCGGCTTCTTCGAGCGAGCCGGCGTTTGTGCGCTCCACGAACTCCAGTTCGATGCCGCGAGCGGCAGCATCCGCGGCCACTCGCCTGCGTCCGTCTTGGGGTCCTGTCGGCATCCGTTGGCACCTTTCTGGGAGAATCGAGGCATGTCCACGATATCCGCGCCAAGCAAGCCGCTCGCGATCGGGCCGCTGACGCTCGACGTGCCCGTGGTGCTGGCGCCGATGGCGGGCATCACGAACACCGCGTTCCGCCGGCTCTGCCGCGAATACGGTGCTGGTCTCTACGTCAGTGAGATGATCACGAGCCGCGCGCTGGTCGAGCGTACGCCCGAGAGCCTGCGCCTCATCACGCACCACGAGTCGGAGACGACCCGCAGCATCCAGCTCTACGGCGTGGACCCGAAAACGGTCGCCGAGGCGGTCAGGATGCTGGTGGCCGAAGACCGCGCCGACCACATCGACCTCAACTTCGGCTGCCCGGTACCCAAGGTCACGCGCAAGGGCGGGGGAGCGGCCCTGCCGTGGAAGCTCGACCTGTTCCGCGACATCGTCGAGAGCGCGGTGCGCGCCGCTGGGCCGTTGCCGCTCACGATCAAGATGCGCAAGGGCATCGACGCCGACCACCTCACCTATCTCGAGGCCGGCCTGATCGCCGAGGGTGCCGGAGTTTCGAGCATCGCGCTGCACGCGCGTACCGCCTCCGAGTTCTACTCGGGCCACGCCGACTGGTCAGCCATCGAGAAGCTCAAGAACACGGTCACGAGCGTGCCGGTGCTTGGTAACGGCGACATCTGGAGTGCCGAGGATGCCCTCCGGATGGTCGACGAGACCGGCTGCGACGGCGTCGTGGTCGGTCGCGGCTGCCTGGGACGCCCGTGGCTGTTCGGGGACCTGGCGGCGGCATTCAGGGGCGAAACCTTGAAGGCGCAGCCTTCGCTTGGAGAGGTGGCGGTCGCCTATCGCCGGCACGCCGAGTTGCTCGTCGAGTTTTTCGACGACGAGGGACGAGCATGCCGCGACATCCGCAAGCACGTGGCCTGGTACTTCAAGGGCTACGCGGTCGGCGGCGAGCTGCGGGCGGCGCTCGCCACCAGCAGGACCCTCGACGAGATCGACGAACTGCTGAGTCACCTCGATTACGATCAGCCGTATCCGGGAACGGGTGCGGAGGGCCAGCGCGGTCGCGCCGGAACCCCCAAGCGGCCGACCCTTCCCTACGGGTGGCTCGACAGCCGAGAGTTGAACGACACCCACCGCGCCGAGGTAGCCGAGGCCGAGTTGCACAACAGCGGTGGCTGAGATCGCCGAGTGTCCTGCGCCGGGTTACGAGCCCGCGGATTCCGAACGCTGGTTCCCCGAAGAGCATTCTTCCCGCCGCAGCGATTTCGCCCGCGACCGCGGCCGTCTGTTGCATTCAAGCGCCCTGCGTCGCCTGGCTGTCAAGACCCAGGTTCTCAGCCCCTCTGCCGGGTTCGACTTCGCGCGCAACCGCCTGACACATTCGCTCGAGGTGGCTCAGATCGGTCGTGAGCTTGCCGTCAATCTGGGGCTCGATCCCGATGTGGTCGACACTGCTTGTCTCGCCCACGACATCGGCCACCCGCCCTTCGGTCACAACGGGGAGCGCGCGCTCAACGACTGGTCCCTGGAGATCGGCGGCTTCGAGGGCAACGCGCAGACGCTCCGGCTGCTGACGCGTCTCGAGCCGAAAGTTTTCGGCCCCGACGTCGACGGCTCACCAGGCCGCAGCTACGGGCTCAACCTGACGCGGGCCAGTCTCGACGCAAGCTGCAAGTACCCCTGGCCAGAAGCCGACGGCATTGCGGACCCCAGCGGCCGCAGCAAGTTCGGCTTCTATGCGGATGACGCCCCCGCTTTCGTCTGGCTGCGCGCCGGGGCACCCACCCGAGTGCGCTGCGTCGAGGCCCAGGTGATGGATCTCAGCGACGACATCGCGTACTCGGTGCACGACTTCGAGGACGCCATCGTGAACGGGTACCTCGACGTGCCCGCACTGACCGCCCGTACTGACCATGACGAGCTGGTCGACAGCATGTTTCGCTGGATCGGCGGCGAGATTCCGCACGACGAGCTGATCGCTGCGTTCGATCGGCTCGACAGTCTGGACGTCTGGCTGGACTCCTGGGACGGCAGCCGGCGCGACCTCGCCCGCCTCAAAGACCTCACCAGCCAGCTCATTGGACGTTTCGCCGGAGAGGCGGTACGGGCGACGCGGGCCGACCACCCATCAGGATCGCTGATGCGATTCGCGGCGGATGTCGTGGTCCCGGCCGAGACACGC
>JAYWDH010000009.1:0-7897 GCA_043779945.1 Microbacteriaceae bacterium | reverse complement strand
GGGTTTCGCACCAGACGGTCTCCCGTGTGCTCAACGGCTTCGAGGGCATCCGACCGGTCACTCGGGATCGGGTGCTCGCCGCGATCTCAGACCTCGGCTACCGTCGCAATCTCGCTGCGCGCACACTGGCGACCAGCCGCTCGCACGCGATTGGAGTTCTCGCTCCTGCAGGCACCGATTACGGTCCCACCAGCACGGTGCAGGGCATCGAGGTCGCCGCGCGGGCCGCTGGCTACCACCCGCTTGTGACAACCACCGCCGCCGATCGCGACTCGATCCTCTCCGGGTTGGGTTTCCTGCTCGATCAATCGATCGAGGCGCTGGTGGTGATCGCGCCGCAGGACCGGATCCTCGAGGCACTTCGCCAGTTGGATATCACGCTGCCGATCGCCACACTTCAGTCGGTGCAGTTCGGACCGGGCACCTCGATTTCGGTGGACCAATCTTCGGGCGCGCGGCTGGCGATGGCGCATCTGCTCGCGCTGGGTCACCGGCGGATCCAGCACGTGGCCGGACCCCTCGAGTTCTTCGAGGCCGCGGCGCGACGGCTCATGTACGAGCAAGCTCTGGGGTTGGCCGGTCTGGTGGCGCCGCAGCTCGTCGAGGGCGATTGGACGGCCGAGTCGGGCTATCGTGCGGCCGACAGCATCGTGCCGCAAACAACAGCGGTCTTCTCAGCCAACGACCAGATGGCGCTCGGCCTGATCCACGGCTTGTTCGACCGTGGACGCCGGGTGCCAGAAGACATCAGCGTCGTCGGCTTCGACGATGTACCCGAGGCGCAGTACTATCGGCCCGCGCTGACGACAGTGCGACAGGACTTCGAGCAAATCGGTCGAGTCGCCGTCGAGTCGCTGATCCGTCAGATCGAGGGTGCGGGCCCCGAGCGCATCGCCCCCCTTGAGGCGCAACTCATCGTGCGCGAGTCGACGGCCAAGCCGCACGCATGATGGTGATGGTGGTGGTGATGGTGAGATCCGAATCGATCACTTGCGCGACTCGAAATGTGAGCGCTAACATTGGGCCTGTCTCCGGCAGTGCAATACGCCGGCAAACCCTGGCAAGGAGGCCCGGATGCGCTCGACCGATGAGCTGAGTGCGAGCGCGAGTGAGGCGCCCATGGAGGCCGCGATCGCTCGGGTCCGTGCCGATGTGGTCGCGCTCCACGGTGAGTTGGTGCGGTACGGCTTGGTGATCTGGACCGGCGGCAACATCTCTGGTCGAGTGCCCGGGACCGACTACTTCGTGATCAAGCCGTCCGGGGTGTCGTACGACGAACTCACGGCCGAGAACATGATCCTGTGCGACCTCGACGGGGACGTCGTGCCGAACACGCCCGGGAGCGACCGGAGTCCGTCAAGCGACACGGCGGCCCACGCCTACGTCTACCGCGAGATGCCCGAGGTGGGGGGCGTCGTTCACACCCACTCGACCTACGCCGTGGCATGGGCGGCGCGTGGCGAAGCGATCCCGTGCGTCATCACGGGGATGGCCGACGAGTTCGGCGGCCCGATCCCGATCGGACCGTTCGCGGTCATCGGTGACGACTCGATCGGTCGGGGAATCGTCGGGACCCTCAGAGGGCACCGCTCGAGAGCGGTGCTCATGCAAAATCACGGACCGTTCACCATCGGGGCCAGCGCACAAGACGCGGTGAAGGCCGCCGTCATGTGCGAAGACGCGGCGCGCACGGTGCACATCGCCCGACAGGGCGGCCCGCTCATCCCTATTCCCCAGGACCGCATCGATGTCCTCTATGCCCGATACCAGAACGTCTATGGGCAGGGCAGTGACGACAGGCGATGAGCAACCCCATCGCCGCGGGGTTCGGCGTCCTGGGCATCGAGCTCGGATCGACCCGCATCAAGGCTTGCCTGGTACTGGCTGACGACCCGTCAACCATCGTTGCGACAGGTTCCCACGAGTGGGAGAACCAGCTGATCGACGGAGTGTGGACGTACTCGCTGGACGGTGTGTGGTCGGGAGTGCAGTCCGCATACGCCGACCTCGTCTCGAATCTCGGCGTCACGCCTACCCGGTTCGCAAGCATCGGGGTGTCGGCGATGATGCACGGCTACCTTGCCTTCGACGATGTGGGCGAACTGCTTGTCCCGTTTCGCACCTGGCGCAACACCACGACGACGGATGCTGCGGCAGAGCTCACCGGACTGTTCGGCGTGAACATCCCCCTTCGGTGGTCGATCGCGCACCTGCATCAGGCGGTGCGCGACAACGAGGCGCACGTCCCGCGGATTCGCTCCCTCACCACCCTCGCCGGTTACCTGCATGCGAAGCTCACCGGACGGCGGGTGATCGGGGTGGGCGATGCCTCTGGCATGTTCCCCATCGATCCCGCGACGCATGACTACGACGCCGAGCTGCTCGCACGCTACGACCGGCTGGCCGAGGGTACCTCGCTCCCCGGCGCTCTTGGCGAGTTGCTGCCTCGGGTGCTGGTCGCTGGTGAGCCGGCTGGCGAGTTGACCGCTGACGGGGCCGCGATTCTCGACCCGAGCGGGCATTTGCAACCGGGCGCGCTCTTCTGCCCGCCCGAAGGAGATGCCGGCACCGGGATGGTGGCGACGAACGCGATCGCGCCGCGCACCGGCAACGTCAGCGCCGGTACCAGCATCTTCGCGATGGTGGTGCTCGAGCGTCCGTTGCAGCACGCCCACCACGAACTCGACGTCGTCACGACGCCGGCCGGTGACCCCGTGGCAATGGTGCATTGCAACAACGGGGCGAGCGAACTCGCGGCGTGGGTCGGGATGTTTCAACGCTTCGCTGCGGCATCCGGTTCGCCGCTAGATGCCGATTCCGTTTACGAAACCCTCTTCCGTGAGGCACTTCTGGCCGAACCGGATGCGGGGGGGCTTCTGGCCTACAACCAGCTGGCCGGTGAGCCGATCGCCGGCCTGACCGAGGGTCGCCCGCTCTTCGTCAGAACTCCCGACAGCCGATTCACGCTCGCCAACGCGATACGCGCCCAGCTCTACGCGGTCTTCGGCACGCTCAGCCTGGGCATGAGCGTGCTCGCCGACGAGGGCGTCGACCTCGATCTGATGTATGCGCATGGCGGCATGTTTCGGACCGCGGGCGTCGCGCAGCGATTTCTTGCAGGGGCGCTCGACGCGCCCGTGGCCGTCGCCGAGACAGCCGCGGAAGGCGGCGCGTGGGGCGTCGCCATCCTCGCCGCCTACGCCGCGTCGGGGAGGCAGCTCGACCTGGCCGACTACCTCAACGACCGGGTCTTCGCCAGTTCGGAGCCGCTCATCGCCGAACCCGATCCCGACGATGTTGCCGGGTTCGCGGTCTACCTGCACCGCTACCGCGCGGGACTGGCCATCGAACGCGCCGCCGTCACCGCGCTCCCCATCGCCTGACACTCATCCCTTTTGAAAGGACCGGAACATGAGCCGCTCGATCATCCCCGAGCTGAAGACCCGTGAGGTCTGGTTCCTCGTTGGCAGCCAGGGCCTGTACGGCGAGGAGACGCTGAAGCAGGTGGCCCAGCAGTCGCAGGAAGTCGCGCGTCTGCTTGAGGCGAGCCGCGATATCCCGGTGTCGATCGTCTGGAAGCCGGTGCTGACGGACAGCGCTGCGATCCGACGTGCAATTCTCGACGCGAACTCCAACGACGATGTGGTGGGCCTGATCTGCTGGATGCACACCTTCAGCCCGGCCAAGATGTGGATCGCTGGACTCGACGCCCTGCAGAAACCACTGCTGCACCTGCACACCCAGGCGAATGTCGCGCTCCCCTGGAGCGAGATCGACTTCGATTTTATGAACCTCAACCAGGCCGCGCACGGTGACCGCGAGTTCGGCTACATCGAGTCGCGGCTGAACATCCCGCGCACGACTGTCGTCGGACACGCCTCCGACCCGGCGGTCACCTCGCGCGTCGGCTCCTGGTCTCGCGCCGCCACCGGCCGCGCTGCCACCCGCGGCATGAAGCTCGCCCGTTTCGGCGACAACATGCGCTACGTCGCCGTCACCGAGGGAGACAAGACCGAGGCCGAGCTGCGCTTCGGTGTGCAGGTCAACAGCTGGGGTGTCACCGAGCTAGCGGATGCCGTTGCGGCCGCCACGGACACCGCGATTGACGAGCTGGTGGCTGAGTACCTCGAGGCCTATGAGGTCGTCCCTGAACTTCTGCCAGGAGCCGCGCGCCACCAGTCGCTGCGCGACGGAGCCGCCATCGAGGTGGGTCTGCGCGCCTTCCTCGAGGCCGGCGACTTCTCGGCCTTCACCACCAACTTCGAAGACCTCGGGACGCTGAAACAGCTCCCCGGCCTCGCCGTACAGCGCCTCATGGCCGACGGCTACGGCTTCGGCGCCGAGGGCGACTGGAAGACCGCGGTGCTCGTGCGCACGGCCGCCGTAATGGGTGCGGGGCTGCCCGGCGGCGCGAGCCTGATGGAGGACTACACCTACGACCTCACGCCCGGCGACGAGCTGATCCTGGGCGCGCACATGCTCGAGGTCAGCCCGGCGCTCTCGAGCGCGAAGGCCAGCCTCGAGATCCACCCCCTGGGGATTGGCGGAAAGGACGACCCGGTACGCCTGGTCTTCACGGCGGATCCCGGCCCCGCTCTCGTCGTTGCACTCAGCGACATGCGCGACCGCTTTCGTCTCGTCGCGAACGTCGTCGAGAACGTCGGGCTACCGGAACCGATGCCGAAGCTGCCGGTTGGACGCGCGGTGTGGAAGCCAGCACCGGACTTCCGGACCTCGGCCACCGCGTGGCTCATGGCCGGCGCCGCCCACCACACGGTGATGTCGACACAACTCGGTATCGAGGTGATCCGTGACTTTGCCACCATGTCGGGCGTTGAACTGCTGGTCATCGACGCCGACACCACCGTTGAAGGTTTCAGCCGCGAGCTGCGCTGGAACGCGGCGTACTGGCGGCTGGCACAGGGGATCTAGCGCGTCGATACCGCACCCTGAGTTGCACTTCTTCGTTCAGCGGGATCTCTCTTCTTGGTCCGCCAGATCGCGTCTTCCTACTCGCACGGCAAGAACACGACCCACCGCACGACTTTTTTGAGCGGAGCGGTTTCCGTTCCGGCGGCGAGTAGATCGCAGGCCCCGATCCCCTGTTGAAGCTCGTCGCCACTCGCGCACGGTCCGTGCACCCACACCTGGCGTAGCCTGGCCGCGTGATGCGATTTCGCCGCCGCCGGGCTGACGTCGGTCGCTACCAGGACCCGCCCGCGCACCCGCTCGCGCCCCTCGACTCCGTCGTCGCGGACGGGGTGCTCATCTCGTTGGGAGCGGTCCGACTTTCGGCGAAGAACCGCGTCATCATGTCAGCGGTCCGCGATCGGCTGGACTTCGACGAAGAAGGGCTCGCAGACTTCGTGCGCTCCGAGTTGCGACGGCTAGCCGACGAGAACGACGAGACCGCCGAGCGGGTCGACGAGGTCAGTCAGGATGCGCAGCTTGCCCCCGGAATCGCGCTCGACGTCGCGGTGACCATTCGCGACGCGCACCGGCGCCGCCCCGAGGTGCACCGGGCGCTTGCCGAGACCCTGCGAGCCGACGCCGCAGACGATGACTGTGTGACGGCTCTGGTCGCCGACGCCGCGGAGGCCGCGACCGCCGAGATTACCCGCGCGCTCGCGCTGAAGGTTACCGCGCAAGACTTTGGTCGCGACATCGACTACCTCATGGAGCGGGCGGGCAGGATCCGGAAGTTCCTCGACGCTGATTTCGCGGAGCTCCGTCGAAGCGTCAACGACCGGACCCCCGAGACCCCTCAACCCATGGAGTGACCCGGATGCCCCTGACCGAACCCGAGAACACCCGCCCCGCGAGCCTGCCCTTCCCCGCTCTCGGTCAGCTGACTTCGCGCGCGCAGATCGAACAGGCTCTGAGCAGTCGAGGACAGCGGTCATGACCACGCGAACCCCGGCGTATCTCGACCCCACGCAGCCGGCTCCGGCGCGCGTGGCCGACCTGCTCGCCCGGATGACTCTGCCCGAGAAGGTGGGGCAGATGCTCCAACTCGACGCGCGCGGGGACCTCGAAGACCTGGTCCTGACCAAGCTCGGCGGCTCGCTGCTGCATTCCTCGCCGGAGCGGATTCTCGAGGCGCGCAAGCTCGTGAAGCGCACTCGCCTGCAGATCCCGCTGCTCATGGCGGATGACGCGATTCACGGCCACTCCTTCTGGCCGGGTGCCACCATCTTTCCGACGCAGCTTGGGATGGCATGCACCTGGGATCCCGAGCTGGTTGAGCGCGCCGCCCGCGCCACCGCTCGCGAAATCGCAGCCACCGGACTGCACTGGACATTCTCGCCTGTGCTGTGTGTCGCCCGGGATCCGCGCTGGGGTCGCGTCGACGAGACCTTCGGTGAAGACCCGCACCTGATCGGCGAGCTCGGCGTCGCGATGATCCGCGGATATCAGGGCGACGGCCTCGGCGACCGTTCCGCGGTGCTCGCCACTGCCAAGCACTTCGCGGGCTACTCGGAGACCCAGGGTGGCCGCGATGCCAGCGAGGCCGACCTGAGCCCGCGCAAGTTGCGCTCCTGGTTCCTGCCGCCGTTCGAGAAGGCGGCGAAGGCCGGATGCCGCACCTTCATGCTCGGCTACCAGGCCATCGACGGCGTACCCGTGACCGCCAACCGTTGGCTGCTCCACGACGTGCTCAAGGGCGAGTGGGGCTTCCAAGGCACGCTCGTCACCGATTGGGACAACGTGGGCCGGATGGTCTGGGAGCAGCACGTCGTCGAGAACGACGAGGCGGCCGCCGCGATCGCCGTAAACGCCGGTAACGACCTCATCATGAACACTCCCGAGTTCTTCGAGGCCGCTCAGGCTGGAGTAGAGTCCGGCAGCATCGACGTCGGCGCCATCGACGAGGCAGTGTCTCGGATACTGACCCTCAAATTCGACCTCGGGCTGTTCGAGGATCCGCGGGAACCCGATCCGGCGCGGCAGGCCGAGGTCATCGGCAGCACCTCGCACACCGCGTTGAACCTGGAGCTAGCGCGCCGCTCGCTCGTGCTGCTGCGAAACGACGGCACGCTGCCGCTCGCGGCGGGGCGAGGGGCGTCTGTCCAGACCATCGCCGTCCAGACCATCGCCGTCATCGGGCCAAACGCCGACGATCCGAACGCGCAGCTGGGCGACTGGGCCGGTTCCTCCGGCCAGGTCGACTGGATGGGCGACGGGCACCCGCGAGAACTGACCGCAACGGTCCTGGACGGCGTGCGGAGCCTTGCGCCGCCCGGATGGAGAGTGACCCACGCGCGTGGTGCCGACATCGGCGGGGCGATTCCGCATCCGGATGGTGGGACCTTCCCGGACGGACAGCCGCGGTACTGCTTCCGGGCCGCTCCGGTGGATGAGACCCAGCTTTCCGACGCGGTCGCCACGGCCGAGGCCGCCGACTGCGTGATCCTGGTGCTCGGCGACACCGTTGCCCTCACCGGCGAAGGACGCTCGACCGCGACGTTGGAGCTGCAGGGGGGGCAGCTGGCACTGCTCGAGCGCATGCTCGAGTGCGGCACGCCAGTGGTGATCGTTCTGATCCACTCGAAGCCGGCCGTGCTCCCTGAGACGGTTACCCGGGCAGCGGCGATCATCGAGGCCTTCAACCCGGGGATGCAGGGCGGTCGTGCGATCGCCGAAATCATCTTCGGACTGATCGAGCCGAGTGGCCGCATGCCGATCAGCGTCCCGCGGCACGCCGGGCAGCTGCCGGTCTTCTACAACCAGATGCGCGGTCAGCACGGCGACCGCTACGCCGACCTGACCCAGTCGCCGATGTTCGCCTTCGGCGAGGGCCTGAGCTACACGAACGTCGACTATTCCGGGGTGCGCCTCGGGCACGACGAGCTCGCGGTCGACGGGGTGCAGACGGTGCACGTCACCCTGCACAACG
>JAYWDH010000008.1:0-7901 GCA_043779945.1 Microbacteriaceae bacterium | reverse complement strand
TCGTCGTCGATAACACCTTCGCCTCCTCGTACCTACAGAAGCCGCTCTCGCTCGGCGCGGACGTGGTCACGCACTCAACCACCAAGTACCTCGGCGGTCACAGCGACGTGCTCGGCGGCGCGGTGGTCGTAAGAGACGAGACGGTCGTCGGCGGCGAGAGCCTGGCCGACAATGTCGCCTTCCTGCAGTTCGGTGCCGGCGCGGTCTCCAGCCCGATGGATGCCTGGCTCACCATCCGCGGTATCAAGACCCTGGCGGTGCGCATGGACCGCCACTGCTCGAACGCGCAGACCATCGCGGAGGCTTTGGTCGGGCACCCGAAGATCGGGACCGTCTATTACCCCGGATTGCCCGACCACCCGGGCCACGCGCTGGCCGCCTCGCAGATGAAGTCGTTCGGCGGAATGATCTCGCTTCAGCTCACCGACGGCCCGACCGCGCGGAAGTTCGCCGAGTCGACGAAACTGTTCCAGTTGGCGGAGTCGCTCGGCGGCGTCGAGTCGCTGATGTGCTACCCCTCGCAGATGACGCACGTCTCGGTTCAGGGCACTGCGCTCGCTGTTCCGGAGAACATCGTGCGGCTCTCGGTCGGCATTGAGGGAGTCGCCGACCTGCTCGCCGACCTGCTGCAAGCGCTCGAGCGGGTCTAGCCGTCCGCCCGCCCGGCGGGGGCTCGCGTGGCTTCCTGGTGCCACTGGTGCCCGGCCGCCTGGTGGCCGGCCTTGGCTCTCCGGTGCGGCCCTTTGTTTCACCCGCGGTCGTTCGAAACTCCGCGCGTGATGCACAAGACCGCGCACGGCGGATGCGCGAACCGCCGCCACGTCGCGCGTTGGGTGGGCTCACAGTGCGCGCCAGCATCCGGCAGACCGGCTCGGCGACCGGCGGATCGGATGCCGCGAGCAAGATCGCGGCATGGGTCGCGGCGAATACCACCGCGCAGACCGTGGACGGCGTGACACTCTTCGACCTCAGTGGCGGGGCATGCTGGCGTGAAACCCACGAACGGTGGCAGGAATGGGGAGCGATCCCCGATCCTGCCGCTGTCATGATGGGCATGTGCCCGAGACGCCAGTTGCCCAGTATCGCGCCCACTTCGACGCCCGCGTTGCGTTCGCCAGCGGCGGGGGCCTGACCGCCCACGGCTTCTGGCTGGATGTGCCGAGCGCCGACATTGACGAGACGGAACTTGCCCGGATTTTCGTCCAGCATCTCTCTCTCGCGCGGGTGGGGTCGGTGCAGCTCGAGAACGTCTCCATCGTCGAGAGGCTGCACGGCGGCTCCCGCGGGGTCGAAGCCCGGCCACCGGTGGTCGCCCGTCGGGTCGTCGACCTCAGCCATGTCATCCGAGCGGGTCTCGTCACATACCCAGGGCTGCCCGCCCCGGTGTTCACCTCCCACCTCAGTCGCCAGGATTCGATCGCGCGCTATGCCCCAGGCACTCAGTTTTCGATGGACAGCATCACGATGATCGGCAACACCGGCACCTACCTCGACAGTCCATTCCACCGCTATGAGGGCGGAACCGACCTCGCCGGGCTCGACCTGGCGACGCTCGTCAACTTGCCCGCCGAAGTATTCCATCTCCGGGATGTATCGCCGGGCGGTGTCGGAGAGCGTGAGATTCCGGCAGGCGTTTTCGTCGATCGCGATCTCCGTGGAGCCGCCGTGCTGCTCGACACCGGCTGGAGCGAACTGTTCGGCACTCCCGAGTACGCTTTCGGTGCTCCTTTCCTCAGCGTGGCTGGCGTCGCCGAACTGCTGCGTCAGGGAGTCGCGCTCGTCGGGATCGACTCGCTCAACATCGACGACACCGAGTCCGGCGGCGAGCGACCGGCCCATACTGACTTGCTGGCGAGGGGCATCCATGTCGTTGAGCACCTGACAAACCTCGATCAGCTCCCGCCGAGCGGAGCGCTTTTCACGGCGGCTCCGCCCGCGGTCGAAGAGTTCGGCACCTTCCCGGTTCGTGCTTTCGCGACCATCGAATGATGGGCCAGCGATATTGCCGGACGACGGCGCCGGACGACGCGCCGGACGACGGCGCCGGACGATCGGGATCTCACCAGGATGAGTGCGTGATCCTCCGAGCCGAAGTTTGACCGTACACATTCCGGGTGACTGCCCACTCAGCCAGGACCTCGATGTGTACCGAACCTGACGCCGTGCGGAGCCCGTGCTGACAGGAACATCCGCGAGTGGCGCGGCGCTCGATGGCCGTCTCTCAACGAATAACATCGGGCGAGCCATCAGCGTGGCGCTGCCGGAACGTTGCGGCGCCGTGCTTTACGCGAGGCGAGCGTGGGCCGCGTAGTGCGCGCGAATCTCCGCGCGGGTGTCGGGCTCGGGGCTGGAAGTGACCGCGACCGGCCACGAGGGCCGCACTCCGGTGAGCGCCCATGCCGCCTGCGCGGCCGCGCCGAGCGCGACATATTCGCCCGGTTGCGGCACCGCCACGGGCACCGGAAACACCTGCGCCGCGATCGCCGCGACCGCCGGATTCTGGGCCGCTCCGCCAATGATCAGCACACGGGATGCCGAGACACCGAGGCGCTCGATCGCGTCCAGTCCGTCAGCGAGGGCGCACAGCATGCCCTCGATGGCGGCGCGCGCCAGGCTCTCGCGGGTGGTCGACGCCAGAGTCATGCCAAACAGGGTGGCGGTGGCATCCGGGAGGTTCGGGGTGCGTTCGCCCTCGAAGTACGGCTGCAGCACGAGGCCCCCGGCGCCGGGGGCCGCGGCAAGGGCGAGGCGACCGAGCTCGTCGTGGTCGACGGCGAGCAGGCGGGCAATCGCGTCGAGAATGCGCGCCGCATTGAGGGTGGCAACCAGGGGCAGGAAGGCGCCGCCGGCATCCGCAAATCCGGCGACGGAACCGCTCGGGTCGACGGTGGGCGCGTCGGTGACGGCGAACACCGTGCCGCTCGTGCCGATCGAGATGACCACATCGCCGCGGCGGGCGTCGAGGCCGAGGCTGGCAGCTGCGTTGTCGCCCGCGCCGGCTCCCACCACGAGGCCCGCGGGGATGCCGGCGTGCATAACCGACACCCCAGGGGAGTCGTGGGCGGCCAGCACGCGCGGCAGCACCGTGTCGTGACCAAGGGCGGCGATGAGAAGCTCACGGTCGTATTCGCCGGATGCTGGCGACCAGTACCCGGTGCCGCTCGCGTCGGAGCGGTCGGTCGTGAGCTCGTCGAGCACCGGCCCGAGCGCGCTCTCGGCTGCGGGGCCGTAGCCGCGCAGCCGCCAGGTCAACCAGTCGTGCGGGAGGGCGACGGCGGCGACGCGAGCCGCGTTCTCGGGCTCGGCGTCGCGCAGCCACCGCAGCTTGGTGATCGTGAAGCTCGCGACCGGCACGAGCCCGGTGCGCCCGGCCAGCTCGGCAGCGCCGAACTCGGCGATCAACTGGGAGGCCGCGGGAGCCGAACGAGTGTCATTCCAGAGCAGGGCGTCGCGGACGACGCGGCCGTCCGCATCCAGGACGACCATGCCGTGCTGCTGGCCTCCAATCGAGAGCGCCGCGACGTCGTCGAGCCCGCCCGCATCGGAGACAGCCGCGAGCAACGCGGCCCACCACGCATCCGGAGGCACCTCGGTGCCCGTCGGGTGCGTGGCGCGCCCCGTGCGCACCACGGCGCCGGTGTCGGCGTCGCGGATCACGACCTTGCAACTCTGCGTCGACGAGTCGACGCCGGCGACGAACGTCACAGACTCAGCCCCAGCCGCGAGCGACTAGCGAGCGCCGAGCAGGTGCTCGGTCGCCAGCTGCTGCAGCCGCACGAAGCCGAAGCCCTTGCCGTTGTAGTACGGGCTCGCGTCGAAGTCCTCGAACGCCGAACGGTCGGCGAGCAGGTCGTCGTAGCTCTCGCCCTCGGCGAGCGTGGGCACCGACAGGCCGTCGACCTGCGAGGCCGCGAGAGCCTCCTGCACCTCGGGGTCGGCGCGGAAGGCCGCGGCGCGCTCCTTGAGCATCAGGTAGTTCGCGATGTTGGCGCGAGCGGAGTCCCAGACGCCGGTCTCGTCCTCAGTGCGCGAGGGCTTGTAGTCGAAGTGACGCGGGCCGTCGTAGGCCTGGCCGCCGTTCGGGCCGCCATTCTCGAGCAGGTCGACGAGGGCGAACGCGTTGTACAGGTCGCCGTGACCGAAGACGAGGTCCTGGTCGTACTTGATGCCGCGCTGGCCGTTCAGGTCGATGTGGAAGAGCTTGCCCTGGTACAGCGCCTGCGCGATGCCGGAGGCGAAGTTGAGCCCCGCCATCTGCTCGTGGCCGACCTCGGGGTTGATGCCGAACATGTCCGGCTTCTCGAGGGTCGAGATGAACGCGATGGCGTGTCCGAGCGTCGGCAGCAGGATGTCGCCACGCGGCTCGTTCGGCTTCGGCTCGATGGCGAACCGGATGTCGTAGCCCTTGTCGGTGACGTACTGGGCGAACATGTTGACGCCCTCGCGGTAGCGCTCGAGCGCCATCCGGATGTCTTTCGCGGAGTCGTACTCGGCACCCTCGCGGCCGCCCCACATGACGAAGGTCTTGGCCCCGAGCTCGGCGCCGAGGTCGAGCTGACGGAGCGCCTTGCGCAGCGCGAAGCGACGCACGTCGCGGTCGTTGGAGGTGAACCCGCCGTCTTTGAACACCGGCGCGCTGAAGAGGTTGGTCGTGACCATCGGCACGATGAGGCCGGTGTCGGCGAGGGCGCCCTTGAGTCGGTCGATCTGGTTCTGGCGGTCGGCATCCGAGGAGCCGAAGGCGAACAGGTCGTCGTCGTGGAAGGTCAGGCCGTATGCGCCGACCTCTTTGAGCTTCTCGACCACGTGGACGATGTCCATGGGCGCGCGAGTGGGGCCGCCGAACGGGTCTGCGCCGTTGTAGCCGATGGTCCAGAGGCCGAAGGAGAACTTGTCGGCGGGGGTCGGGGTGGGAGTGACCACGGTGGTGCTTCTTTCAGTCGTCATTGATTGTTGGTTCGCACAACATATTACGGTCTGGGAGGTCATTGCGTCCAGGCCACGCCACTGTTTCCGGCGTCGCGCTGGAGGCCAGAGCTTCCCGCTCGACCGTCTCGAAGGTCAAGACCCGACTCGCCAATCACGGCTACCTCCGACGGAACAGCGGCCAGACCAGGGTGCGAGCACGGCTGGGCCTTCATGCTGCCTTTCTTGCTGATTCTCGAACCCCTCGAAAGTCTCGATCATCGGATCGAAAGTGCTCGGGATCTTGGGATCATCTGGCGTGGTCTGATTTGCCGTTAAGGGCAACAAATGACCTTCGACGGTGCGGTCCTCGGATAAAGTGGCGGCGTGATAGGCCCAGTGACCGGCCTCGGACGCAACCTCGACGGAGTGCGCCGGGGCAACCTCTCGGCGGTGCTCGGACTCGTGCACCGCGCCGGCGCCGCGTCCCGCTCCGAGATCACGCAGCTCACCGGACTCAACCGCTCGACCGTCGCCGCACTGGTCGCCGAGCTGGTCGCGCTTGAGCTCGTGGTGGAGAACAGCCCGGAGTCCACGAACCGGGTCGGCAGGCCCTCTCCGGTCGTCACGCCACACCCCGGCCCGGTGGCGATCGCCGTGAACCCGGAGCTTGACGCGATCACTGTCGGCATCATCGGGCTGGATGCGCGGGTGCTCCGGCGCGTGCGGCGGGAGGTCGATCATCCGATCACCGCCGAAGAGACAGCTGCGCTGGTGGCCCAGATCCTCGCCGAGTCGAGTGCTGATCTCATCGGGCACCGGGTCGTCGGAATCGGGCTCGCCGTGCCTGGTCTGGTGCGCTCCGACGACGACACCGTGCGCTGGGCACCGCACCTCGGCTGGATGGACTCGGCGATCGTGTCGCTGGTTGGCGCGGCGACCGGACATCCGGTCCGGGCAGGCAATGACGCGAGCCTCGGCGGTCGAGCCGAACACCTCTTCGGCGTTGGCAAGGGTATCGACGATCTGATCTATCTCAACGGCGGCGCCAGCGGCATTGGCGGTGGCGTCATCTCCGGCGGTGTCGCACTCGGGGGCCACCGCGGCTACGCCGGCGAGTTCGGCCAGAACCGCCCGGGGTTCGCCGACCCTTCCGATCGGCGCACCCCCAACGGAACCCTCGAAGACGAGGTCAACAGGGCAAGACTCCTCGCCGCCCTGGGGCTCGCGGGCGGCGATGAGACCGTGCTCGAGCGTGCCGTCCTGGCCTCGTCGTCACCCGCGGTGCACGAGGAGCTCGCCCGGCAGCGTCGGGTGCTCGCTGTCGCGCTCAGCAACGCGATCAACGTGCTGAACCCCGAGCTGGTCGTGCTCGGCGGCTTCTTGGCGAGCGTCTACGCCTCCGATCCGGGCGGGCTCGAGAGGGAAGTCGCGGCCCAGGCCGTGCCCGCATCTTGGGAGGGCACGCGCATCCGCCCGGCGGGTCTTGGCGAGGATCGCCTGATGATCGGCGCGGCAGAACTCGCGTTCGCCAGCCTGCTGGCTGATCCGGCCGGTGATGGACCCACAGGCCCAGCGCGTTACTGAAACGGTTCAAACCCGCTAAATTACTTTCATGGCGGAATATCTTTGCCGACCGTGACATTGCCACACTGAGCCGAGTCCGGCACTCACACACCCTTGATCGAAAAGGCCTTTCGCTGTGACCACTGCTGCCCATCCCGGAGACGCACTGTCGCGTGGCCAGCGGCTCGTCTACATCATCGGGCTGGGCCTCCTGGTGGCTCTCGGGCCGTTCACTGTTGACCTCTATTTGCCCGCGTTCCCGAGCGTCGCGCGCGAGTTCTCGGCGACCGACGCCGCCGTGCAACTGACCCTGACCGCAACCTCGATCGGCTTCGCGGTCGGACAGTTGGTCGTCGGCCCGTGGAGCGATCGCGTCGGCAGACGCACCCCGTTGCTGATCGCGACGGCGGTCCACATCACGGCGAGCCTTGGCGTGGCGATTGCGCCGAACGTCGAGGTGCTCACGATGCTCCGCATCGCGCAGGGCATCGGCGCGGCCGGCGGCGCGGTCGTGGCGCTCGCGATCGTACGCGACCTGTTCGGCGGGCAGCCGCTGATCCGGATGCTGTCCCGGCTCGCCCTAGTAACGGGCCTCGCCCCCATCCTCGCGCCAGTGATCGGCTCGCAGTTGCTCCTGGTGATCGACTGGCGCGGCATTTTCGTTGCCCTTGCCGCCTACGGAGCCCTGGTGCTAGCCATCGCGGCGCTCCTCATCGTGGAGACCTTGCCTCCCGAACGGCGCGGGATATCTGGGCACAGCACCGTGCGGGAACGCTATCGGGCGCTCTACACCGACCGGGTCTTCGTTGGGCTCGCGCTCATCGGCGGCATGGTGTTCTCCGCCCTGTTCGTCTACCTTTCGTCGTCGTCATTCCTGTTCCAGAACATCTACGGCTTCACCCCGCAACAGTTCGGCCTGCTCTTCGGTATCAACTCGATCGGGGTCGCGCTCGCCTCGCAGACCTCTTCGCGCATCATGCGCCGGGTCGCTCCGCAGTGGGTGCTGACCACGGCGATCACCGTCATGCTGCTCTCGGTGTTGCTGATCGCGCTCTTCCACCTGCTCGGATTTGGCCTGATCTCAGTGGTGATTCCGCTGTTCTTCGCGATCGCGAGCTTCGGGTTCGGCTTTCCGAGCATCCAGGTGCTCGCCCTCGCGCATCACGGGCAGGAGGCAGGGACGGCGGCGTCGCTGCTGGGCGCGGTCAACGCCGGCCTTGCCGGAATCATCTCGCCGATCGTCGGCGTGATCGGGATCACCAGCGCGCTGCCGATGGCCCTGGTTATGTCGGCGGTGCTGATTGTCGCGCAGATCGTGCTGTGGACGGTCGTCCGGCCCCGCAGCGTGCCGTCGATCGGTTACTGATCTGGGCTCGCCTGGGGCGCGACACTGCACGATGTCGCACTCGCACTCGCACTCGCACTCGCAC
>JAYWDH010000007.1:0-7913 GCA_043779945.1 Microbacteriaceae bacterium | reverse complement strand
TCGGCAGCCCGAGCCCGGATGGTCGTCGCGTCGCCGAGAACCGTGAGCTCGGCGACATCGCGCTCGACGATGATCGCCGCGGCGCGCAAGATCCGGTCATCGTCGCCCTCCGGGAGCACGATGTGCCGTCGATGCGACCGCGCCTGCTCGAGTAGCTGGTGCTCGAAACGCAGCGGAGTCATCACCGGTGGTGCGGTGAGGCTGAGAAGGCGGATCAGCTCGTCCCCGTCGACGTGTCGCTCGAACAGGTCGAGGGCCCTGCGGTACTTTTCCGGGGAATCGGCCGCCAGCCTGCTCCTGGTCTGAGTGATCCGGACTGCGGTGTCGTAGGTCCCGAGGGCGTTCCGGGCGATCGGGATCGGCGCGCCGAGCCCCTCGATGAGGCGCTGCACAGAGGGCGCGATCGGGAACCCGCCATTGAGCAGGATGCCGGTCAGCGCGGGAAAGGTCTGCGAAAGGTGTGCAACGATCGCGCCCAGGAGCACGTCGGAGCGGTCACCCGGCACCACGACGATGGCACCCTCGAGCAATCGGGGCAGAACGTTCTCCAGAGTCATTGCGGCGACAACGGTGTGGAGTACAGGACGAGCGAGCAGGGCGGGATCACCGAGCAGCAGTTCGGCTTCTGCACGTTCCAGGACGGCACCGAGGAGCGGCGCGGTGAGCTCAGGATCTTCCGGGATGGTCCACACCTGCACGGCGCGTCCGGTCCCTGACACCGCGGTGGCGACACTGTGGGAGATTTCCTCCTGGTGGTTAAGATCGCCACGGCTGACCACAAGAGCGACCACGTCGGCGTGTTCGGCGCGCAGCTGCCCGAGGGCAATGCCGGCCACCTCCGCGACTTGGGCGGCCGTTCGCGCGCCATCACCGTCCGAGCGGCGGCCACCCACCACCAGCAGCACCGGGGCGCCAAGAGCCGCGGCGATCCGGGCATTGTCGGCGAGCTCTGTCGGCGTGCCGACATCGGTGTAGTCGGAACCGAGGATGACGACGGCATCGCAACGGGCTTCGATTGCGGCGTACCGATCGAGGATCAGGGCGAGCGCGGCATCCGGGTCGTGGTGCACCGACTCGTAGTCTGTGCCGATGCACTCGGTCTGTAGGAGCGTGGCGGTTGCGTGCTCAAGCAGCATTTCGAGTACGTAGTCGGGTTCCGTGGTGGAGCGCGCGATCGGGCGGAAGACGCCGACCCGTTCGACGCTGTGCCGCAACGTCTCGATTAGGCCGACCGCGACCGTCGACTTTCCGGTGCCGCCCTCGGCGGACCCCAGATAGATGCGTGTCACCACGTTCAGCGCAGCCATGCGGGCAGTGTCACCCAGAGAGTCGGGACGACGACGATCGCGACGGCGACCAACCGGGCGGCAAGAAGCTGTGATGTCGGGAGCGCGACCGTCCCGTCGAGCAGGCGTCGCACTCGCGCGATCGGGATCCCGCCGTCGGCTCGCCCTTCGCGTCCGGCTGAGCCGGCGGCGAGAACGATGGTGCGTGCCAGGGTGCGGTCGCCGACCTCGCGTCGGGCGCGGTCGTCGGCCAGAAGCTCCACCAGTTCACGCACGGCGTGGTCGGCCAGGGCCGCAGCGGGGAACCCGGGAAGGGCGTCCCGCCAGGCACGGAACGTGAGCGCGACCACGTCGTGTCGCTGCTCGGCGTGCGCCCGTTCGTGCGCGACGACCGCGGACAGCTCTTCCGGCGTGAGCCGCTCGAGCAGACCTCGCGAGATCACCGTGAGCGGGTGCAGGCCATTGGGCAGGCAGTACGCGACCGCTGCGGCATCCTCGACAACGCGAATGCTCTTGCGCTCGGGATCGGGTGAGGAGAGCAGCTGCACCAGCTCATGGTGGCGGCGACGGTGTCGCTCAGTGCGCGCGACGGTGGAGACCAGGTGTCCGAGCAGATAGCCACCGAGCCCGCCACCCAGCAGGAAGAGCAGCCAGGATGTCACGGGCAGTTCGGCATCGCCCAGAATCGCCATCCGGATGCCGACCCCCAGTGCATGCGGAACGTCACCAGCCAGCGGCGCAAGCCCGAGCACGATCGGAGCGCCCACCATCGACAGTGCGCCCGCTACCGCGACCGCTTGCCACAGTAGAAGGGCGGTGGCTGGCGCTCGGCTCGGCCAGCTGGCGCGGGCCAGTAGCACGGGTACCGGCCAGGCCAGGAGGGCCGCAAACGCGGCAAGGGTGAGCGCAGTGATCACCATGACGACCGCCTCACGGTCATGCCCTTTCGAGCAGCTGGCGGAGCACCGCGGCGTCTTCGTGGCTCACGCCACCGATGAAGCGCTCGAGCACGGCCCGTCGGTCTTGGCTGTCGCCGAGGGCGTCATGCATGAGCTCGGCCATGTGCTCGGCTCGTGACGCGACCGCGACATAGCGATGCGGTCGCGCCGAGCGGTCGGCGCGCACGAAACCCTTCTTCTCGAGGCGGGAGAGCACGGTCAACACCGTCGTGGCGGCGAGGGTGCGATCGTCTCCCGAACGGGCGAGATCGTCGCGCAGCTCGTAGGCGGTGAGAGGCGTGTCCGAGGACCACGCGAGCTCCATGACGGAACGTTCCAACTGACCGAGGGTCGCCATCCGTGCCTCCTTGCTCATTATTCTACTGCGCGTCGAAATTGTTGTACCGTATGTAGAAGAGCTTCTACGCAATGTAGAAAGAATATGACCGAGCGGATAGCGAAAGGACTTTCGACTCTGCTGCCCCGAACGGGGTTCCAGAATCCTAAGTACTGCGAAACCCGCGTTTACCCTCACGAAGGAGTAGCCCGTGGATCCCCTAGACATCGCCCGATGGCAGTTCGGCATCACGACCGTCTACCACTTCCTTCTAGTTCCGCTCACCTTGGGGCTTGGCCCCCTCGTACTCTTCTTCCACACCAAGTACGTGCGCACGGGGCAGGACCGCTACCTGCGCATGACGAAGTTCTGGGGCAAGCTCTTTCTCGTCAACTTCATTCTCGGGGTCGCGACCGGTCTGGTGCAGGAGTTCCAGTTCGGGATGGCCTGGAGCCAGTACGCCCGTTTCGTCGGCGATGTCTTCGGCGCTCCGCTGGCGATGGAGGGTCTGCTCGCCTTCTTCGTCGAGTCCACGTTCCTTGGCCTGTGGATTTTCGGCTGGGGCCGTTTGCCCAAGCGGATCCACCTGGCCACGCTCTGGGCGGCCGTGATCGGCACCTGGCTCTCCGCCTTCTTCATTATTGCCGCGAACTCATGGATGCAGCATCCGGTCGGTGTCAAGCTGGTGAACGGTCGTCCCCAGCTCGTCGACATCTGGGCGGTCCTGACCAACAACACGGCGCTCGCGGCGTACTCGCACACCCTGGTCGGCTCGCTGTCAGTCGCCGGCGGGTTCGTGCTCGGGATCTCGTGGTACCACCTGTGGCGCCGACGTCACGACGGGATCGACACGGTCGGTGCCAACAAGCGGGTGATCGTGGGCTCGGCCCCCGAAATCCGCGGTCGTGATGCCCTCGACCACAGCATTTGGATCCGCTCGCTGCGCGTCGGTGCGGTGGTCGCGATCGTCGGCTTCGGCCTCGTCGCCGCCACGGGAGATGTCCAAGGCAAGCTGATGTTCCAGCAGCAGCCGATGAAGATGGCCGCCGCCGAGGCCGCGTGCCAGACCGGGACGAGCTTCTCGGTGCTATCGATCGGCGACGTTGGATCGCGCGACTGCAAGAACGTCGTCGGCGTGATCGAGATCCCCGGGGTGCTGTCGTTCCTCGCGAACGGAGATTTCAACACGACCGTCACCGGCGTGAACGACCTATTGCCGCAATACCAGAAGAAGTATGGAACGACCATTCCTGACTCGGCGCTCTACGGGGCAGCGGCCGGAACGAAGATCGAGTACGTGCCAATCATGGCGGTCACGTACTGGGCGTTCCGCCTGATGATCCTGTTCGGCGCTCTCGGTGCGTTCGCCGCAGCCGTGGCGCTCTGGCTCACGCGACGCGGCACCGTTCCGCGCTCGAAGTGGCTGATGCGACTCGCTGTGTTCGGCATCTTGTCGCCGTTCGCCGCCAGCGCCTCGGGCTGGGTGTTCACCGAGCTCGGCCGCCAGCCATTCGTGGTGGCGCCCAATCCCACCCCCGGCGGGATCGATGGGGTCTTCATGTTCACGGCCGCGGCCATCTCGCCGGGCACAACTTCGGGTGAACTGCTCTTCTCGCTGATCAGCCTCGGGTTGGTGTACCTGGCTCTGCTGGTCGTCGAGGTCGGGCTGCTCGTCAAGTATGTGCGTGGCGGTGTGGTGTCGGCGATGCCCGAACTCGGGGCTCCTGACCAGTCCGACGACCAGGACGACGCGTCGCGTCGCGACGTCCTCTCGTTCGCATACTGATTCCGGAATCGACAAGGAAACGATCATGGATATTCTCCCCAACGTCTGGTTCATTGCCATTGCGATCCTCTGGATCGGCTACCTCCTGCTGGAGGGCTTCGACCTCGGCGTCGGCATGCACATGCTGATCACGGCCAAGGACGAGCCGAGCAAGCGCGTGATGCTCAACACCATCGGCCCGGTCTGGGACGGCAACGAGGTCTGGCTGATCACGGCAGGCGCCGCCATTTTCGCGGCCTTCCCGTTTTGGTACGCCTCGCTCTTCTCGACGCTCTACATCCCGCTGGTCTTCGTGTTGCTCGGGCTGATCTTCCGGGCGGTCGCGATCGAATACCGCGGCAAGGCAGACAGTGATCGCTGGCGGCGCGCCTGGGATCTCGCCCTCGGGCTCGGCTCCTTCGTCAGCGCGTTCGGCATCGGCGCGGCGTTGGCTCTCACCACGACGGGCCTTCCCCTGGATGCCGCGGGCAATCGGGTAGGCGGACCGTTCGTCTGGCTCACCCCGGTCGCGGTTCTGGGCGGCCTCGCCGTCGTCGGCTTCTGCCTCGTGCACGCCGCGACGTTCCTCGCGCTCAAGACGGACGGCCCGGTGCGGGTCCGCGCCAGCCGCATCGTTGTGACCTGGGCCCCGTTCGCCCTTCTCCCGATCGTCGGCTGGGTGCTGCTGGTGCAGTTCGAGACCGGCGGGGTGGTGTCGTGGCTCTTCGTGGTCGCCGCCGTCGTCGCGGGGGTGCTCGGCTGGCTGGCCGCCCGTCGCGACCGTGAGGGGCGCGCGTTCCTCGGCTTCGCGATCTTCCTGATCTTCGGGGCCGCAGCGATCTTCTCGGCCGTGTACCCGGTGGTGCTGCCGTCGACGATCGACCCGGCGTACAACCTCACGGTCTCGAACGCCTCGAGCAGTCCGTACACCCTCGGCGTCATGACGATCGTGGCCGGATGTGCGCTGCCGGTGATTCTGGTCTACCAGGCGTGGACGTATTGGATCTTCCGCAAGCGGATCTCGGCGGCTGCGCTCCCCGCGGCGCACGACTTCGCCCCCGCGATCAAGCGGTGAGCGCGGTGCGCGGGCAGCGCCTGGGGCACCGACTGGGTCAGCGCCTGTTCGGTGCGGGGCTCGGTCCGAGCGGTGTCCGCGCGCTCGCGCTGATCGGCGGACTGAGCGTCGTTCGGGCAGTCGCTCTGGTGCTCGTCGCGGAATCGCTGGCCGACTCGATCGCGGCAATTGCGGCGGGCACCGATGGATGGCGCAGCGCGCTCGTGCTGGGAGCCGTCGGGGCGCTCCTGCGGGCCGGTTCCACCTGGGCGATCGCTCTCACGGCAGCTCGGGAGGCGGTGGCGGCGAAGTCGGCGCTGCGCGACCGGCTCGGCCGCCGGATCATCGCGGGCGGCGTGGACCCCGGCAGTACCGCGGTCCTGGCGACGACGGGTGTTGATGACCTCGACGAGTACTACGGTTCGGTCATCCCGACGACAGTATCCGCGCTGGTCGTGCCGCTCGTACTCGGTGCGCGAATCCTCTCGGTCGACTGGCTCAGCGCCGTAGTGGTCGCCATCACCATCCCGCTGATCCCGCTGTTCCTTGCGTTGATTGGCATGCACACCCGGGAGCGCACCGATGCCGCGGCTGGCTCCCTCGCCCGTCTCACCGACCACCTAGTCGAGCTCGCCCACGGGCTTCCGGTGCTCGTCGGCCTGAACCGCGTGGACGAGCAGACCGACGCGCTCGACCGCGTCCAACGCGAGTGGCGGGAGCGCACGTCCCGCACCCTGCGCACCGCGTTCCTCTCCGCGCTCGCCCTCGAGCTGATCGCCACCCTGTCGGTCGCCGTCGTGGCGGTGGTGCTCGGCATCCGGTTGCTCGGGGGCGGGGTGGGGCTGGGGACGGCGTTGCTCGTGCTGCTCCTGGCGCCGGAGTGCTTCGCCGCGCTGCGCGAAGTAGGCACCGCGTTCCATGCCGCGCAGGACGGGCGTTCGGCCCTCACCCGAATCTCAGCACTTCTCGCGACCGCACCGCGGCGTCCCGCGGTCGAAAGCGCATCCCAACTCACGGTGACCGAGCTCGGCGTGCGCTACGCAGCGCGCGCGGACGCCGTCTTCGCTGGGCTCGACCTCAACCTCCCGCCGCGCTCGATCACCGCGATCGCCGCGCCGAGCGGCGGCGGAAAGTCGACGCTGTTGGCTGCCATTGCGGGCACCCTCGCCCCGGACGCGATGCAGAGCGGCACGATCAGCGGGGTCGATCGCGAGCGGATGGCCTTTGTGGCGCAGGCGCCGGCCTTCTTCGGGGAGACGGTGCGCGGGGAACTCGAACTGAGCTCGGAGGGCGGGGGCGATGACATGCTCGCCGCACGTGCGGCTGTGCTCGGCACTCTGGCACTCGGGGGCCTCGACAACCGGCGGATCGCCGAACTGAGCCCCGGTGAGCAGCGTCGCGTCGCGCTCGCACGTGCCATGCTCCGGGTCGAAGCCGGAGCAACGCTCGTGCTTCTCGACGAGCCAACGGCACACCTCGACGAGGAGAACGCGGCCCGGGCGCGGGCGGCCATCCGTGCCATGGCGCAGCGGGCGACGGTGTTGCTCGTGAGCCACGATCCTGCAACGATCGGGATCGCGGATCGGGTACTTGATTTGGAGGGGCAGCGCGTGTCGATCTCGGTTTCCGCCGGATCGGCGTCACCAGCGATTCCCGAACTCGAGGCGACGCGGCAGGAATCCGAACCTGAACCGGCGCCGCGCATCGTCCAGGCGGGTGGCGCTCTCGCCGTGCTGCGTGCGCTGCTTCGCCCGGCACGGGGGCGATGGCTCCTGGCGATCCTGCTCGGTTTCGCAGCGACCGGTCTCGGCCTCTCCCTGACGGCCGTGTCGGCCTGGCTGATCGTGCGGGCTGCCGAGCATCCGGCGCTCATGTACCTGTTGGTCGCAATCGTGGGCGTGCGCTTCTTCGGTCTCGGACGCTCGGTCGCGCGCTACGCCGAACGGCTGGTCACCCACACCGCGCTTTTCGTCGCTGTCGACGATCTGCGGCTGCGGTCCTGGCGGGCCATTGCCGCGCGCGGTGCTGGCTCGCGACGGCTGCTCGAAGGTGGCTCGGCCGTCGACGTGCTGGTCACGACCCTCGACCAACTGCGGGAACTCGTGCCCCGGGTCGTGACGCCTGTGATCGTCGGGCTGCTCTCGGTTTTCGGCGTGATCGTCACCGTGGCACTCGTCGACCCGTCGGTCGCGCTGCTCGTGGGGCTCGTGCTGCTCGGGGCGCTCCTCGCGGCAACGGTGCTTGCGGCCCACGCCGACCGGAACGCGCACGAGCTCCGCATCGGCGCGCGAGCTGTGCTGGTGCGCCGGACGGTCGCGCTTGCGGATGCCGCAGACGACCTCCGAGCCAATGGCACCGCCGAGCGCGCCCTCGCCGAGGTGACTGCCGCGGAGCAGGAACTCGCGGGCAGCGACCGCCGTGCGGCTTGGTCAGCGGGCTGGGGAATCGCTGTGCTCTCGTTGGCGACGGCAGGACTGGCCGTGCTGATCCCGACACTCGCGGGCTCGGGCGTGCTCGGCGGCGGGGCATCCTC
>JAYWDH010000006.1:0-7980 GCA_043779945.1 Microbacteriaceae bacterium | reverse complement strand
TCGGCGCTCTCACCTACTTCCCCGTTCTCGCGCTGGGTCCACTGGCGGAAGGGCTCAACTGATCATGACTACTCTGTCGATTCCGGATCTTGCGCAGGCTCCTGCGCCGCGCAAGCCGGCTAGTGCCTTCTCCCTCAGCCAGTTGTGGAGCGGCCTGCCCGGCGCGTTCCGCAAGTTGGACCCGCGCCTGATGTGGCGTAACCCAGTCATGTTCCTCGTCGAGGTTGGCGCCGCGCTCACTACGGTGATCGCCATCGCCGAACCGTTTCTCGGTCGGGAGAGCTCCGGTGGGAGCGTGCTCGCCGCAAGCTTCACCCCCTCCATCGCGATCTGGCTCTGGATCACGGTGCTCTTCGCCAACCTGGCTGAATCGGTCGCGGAGGGCCGTGGCAAGGCGCAGGCCGCCAGCCTGCGCGAGACCCGCACGTCAACGGTCGCACGCCGGATTGTCGGCTATGTCGACGGGTCGGACGCCAGCACCGCGACCCTCGAGGAGGTCTCGTCGGCCGAACTGCGCCTCGGGGACGCTGTCGTGGTCGTCGCTGGTGAGGTCATCCCCGGCGATGGCGACATTGTCTGGGGCATTGCCTCCGTCGACGAGTCCGCCATTACCGGCGAGTCGGCCCCGGTCGTGCGGGAGCACGGCGGTGACCGTTCGGCCGTTACCGGTGGCACGAGGGTGCTCAGTGATCGGATCATCGTCACGATCACCAGTAAGCCGGGCGAAACCTTCGTCGACCGCATGATTCGCCTTGTCGAAGGGGCGTCGCGCCAGAAAACCCCGAATGAGATTGCGCTCAACATCCTGCTCGCCAGCTTGTCGATCGTGTTCCTCGTCGTCGTGCTAACGCTTAACCCGATTGCCAGCTACTCCAACGCACCAACCACGATCCCGGTGCTGATCGCCCTGCTGGTCTGCCTCATCCCGACGACGATCGGTGCGCTCCTGAGCGCGATCGGTATCGCTGGCATGGACAGGCTGGTGCAACGCAATGTGCTCGCGATGTCGGGTCGCGCCGTCGAGGCTGCTGGAGATGTGACGACGCTGCTGCTCGACAAGACCGGAACGATCACCTACGGCAACCGCCAAGCATCCGAGTTTGTGCCAGTCGGTGGTATTTCGCTCGAGGAGCTCGCGCAGATTGCCCGGCTGTCATCCCTGGCAGATCCGACACCGGAGGGTAGCTCGGTCGTGACGCTCGCGGGGGGGCCCGTGGACACCCCCGCCGACGCAGTGGTGATTCCCTTCACGGCGCAGACCCGGATGAGTGGGCTTGACCTGCCCGACGGATCGCAGGTGCGCAAGGGCTCGACCACGAACGCGGTTGCGTGGTCGGGCGTCACCGAGCCGATCCTCCGCGCCGAAATTGACGCCGTGGTCACCAAAATTTCGCAGTCGGGTGGAACCCCGTTGGTTGTCGCCCGCAAGTCCGCGGACGGCACAGGAAGCGTGTTGGGTGTCATCCACCTCAAGGACGTCGTGAAAGAGGGTTTGAAGGAGCGATTCGCGGAGCTCCGAGCCATGGGCATCCGGACCATCATGATCACGGGTGACAACCCGCTGACGGCGAAGGCTATCGCGGCCGAGGCCGGCGTCGATGACTATTTGGCCGAGGCCACCCCGGAGGACAAACTCGCCCTGATCCGCAAGGAACAGGAGGGCGGCAACCTCGTCGCGATGACCGGCGACGGGACAAACGACGCGCCCGCATTGGCGCAGGCTGATGTGGGGGTCGCGATGAACACCGGTACCTCGGCCGCAAAAGAGGCCGGCAACATGGTCGACCTCGATTCGGATCCGACCAAGCTCATCGACATCGTCCGCATCGGCAAACAGCTGCTCATCACGCGCGGCTCGCTGACGACCTTTTCGATCGCCAACGACGTTGCCAAGTATTTCGCGATCATCCCAGCCATGTTCGCCGGCGCCTTTCCCGGGCTCGCGACGCTGAACCTGATGCAGCTTCACTCGCCAGCCTCGGCAATCCTCTCGGCGATCATCTTCAATGCGCTCGTGATCGTGGCGCTCATCCCGCTCGCGCTTCGCGGTGTGAAGTACCGTCCGGTCTCCGCAAGCAAAATCCTCAGTCGCAACCTGCTCATCTACGGGCTTGGCGGCATCATCGCCCCGTTCATCGGTATCAAGATCATCGACCTCATCGTCACCCTCATCCCGGGCTTCTAGGCCCGAGCCGACCGCGACAACCTTCCAAGGAGAAACTGAAATGGCTACCCGACGCGGAACACTCCGTCAGACCTGGACCGCCCTGCGCGCTCTACTGCTGCTGACGGTCGTCACCGGCATCGTTTTTCCTCTGCTTGTCACGCTGATCGCCCAACTAGCGCTGCCCGCTCAGGCGAATGGCTCACTGCTCACCGCGAATGGGAAGGTGGTCGGCTCGAGCCTGATTGGCCAGTCCTTCACCGACAAGAAAGGCAACGCGCTGCCGGAGTGGTTCCAGTCGCGGCCCTCCGCCGCTGGTGCCGGGTACGACGGGACCGCGTCAAGCGGCTCCAACCTGGGTCCGAACAACGCAGCCCTCGCGAAGGCCGTCGAGGAGCGCCAGAAAGCAATCGAAAAAGCCGACAGGGTCCCGGCATCTCAGGTCCCCGCGGATGCCATTACCGCCTCGGGGAGTGGACTGGATCCGCATATCAGCCCCGCAAACGCGCTCGAGCAGGTGTCGCGTGTTGCTGCAGCCCGTGGGCTACCCGAGGCGAGTGTGCGCACCCTCGTGAAGCGGTTCATCCAGGGCCGCGATCTCGGCTACCTGGGCGAGCCGACGGTGAACGTGCTGAGTCTCAACTTGGCGCTGTCGGCGCTGAAGTCTTGAGCACCGACCCGAACCCCCGATAGGCAAGACTGAGACCGTGCTACGAGGCCATTTGAGGGTGATGCTTGGCGCCGCACCCGGCGTCGGCAAGACCTTCGCCATGCTCGAAGAGGGCAGACGGCTTCGCAACGAAGGTCTCGACGTGGTGGTGGCGATCGTCGAGACCCACGGCCGCGCTGCCACCGCCAGCCTCATCGACGGGCTCGAAGTGATTCCACGTCGAGTTGTCGTCCATCGCGGGGTCGAGCTCGACGACTTGGACATCGCCGCCGTGATTGCGCGGCATCCGGACATCGCCCTCGTCGACGAGCTAGCCCACACAAACGCGCCGGGCTCGGAGCATGAAAAACGCTGGCAGGACGTCGCGGCGATCCTGGATGCCGGCATTGACGTGATCTCAACCGTTAACGTCCAGCACATCGAGTCGCTCAACGACGTAGTGCAGCAAATCACACAGGTGCCGCAGCGGGAGACGATCCCCGACTCGGTACTGCGCAAGGCTGACCAGGTCGAGCTGATCGATCTGGCCCCGCAATCGCTGCGGGACCGGCTGTCGCATGGCCTGGTCTACCCCACAGCCCGGGTGGACGCCGCGCTCAGCAACTACTTCCGTCTTGGCAACTTGACGGCCCTGCGCGAGCTCGCCCTGCTGTGGCTTGCCGACGAGGTTGACACCGCGCTGCAGCTCTACCGCGCCGAACACGGCATCCACTCGGCCTGGGAAGCGCGCGAACGGATTGTCGTGGCCCTGACAGGCGGTTCCGAGGGTGACACGCTCCTGCGCCGAGGAGCCCGCATTGCCCAGCGCTCGGGCGGCGGTCAACTCTTCGCGGTGCACGTCCACAGCCCCGACGGGCTGACAGGACTGGATGTGGGCACGCTCGCCACCCAGCGCGCCCTGGTCGAGACGCTCGGCGGCAGCTTCCATCAGCTGGTGGCCGAACGGGTTCCCTCTGCTCTCGTGGACTTCGCGCGCAGCGTCAACGCCACCCAGCTCGTGATTGGCGTCAGCCGCCGCAGCCGTCTGCAGACCTTCTTCGGCGGGGTGGGTACCTCGTCGACCGTCATCCGGCTGTCAGGTGACATCGACGTACACATCGTGTCCCATGCCGAGGCGGGCAAGCGCAAGCTCCCGACGGTGGGCGGCTCACTCTCGCGCACTCGCCGGTTCATCGGTCTCAGCCTCACGATCGTCGGGCTGCCTCTTTTCACCTGGCTGCTGACGCTCTTCCGCAGTCGCGACGCCCTCACGATCGACGTGCTGATGTTCCAACTGTTCATCGTCGTGGTCGCTCTTGTGGGTGGGATCTGGCCGGCGCTGCTGTGTGCCTTGCTGGCGGGCTTCCTGCTCGACTTCTTCTTCCTCCCGCCGCTGTACCTGATCCGGATCGCCGACCCGCTGCATTCCCTGGCTCTGCTGATCTTCGTAATCGTCGCCGCTCTGGTGAGTCTTGTCGTGGATCAGGCGGCTCGTCGCGCACGGGTTGCGGCGCGCGCGTCGGCGGAGGCGGAGGTATTGGTCGCTGTCGCTGGCGGTGTCCTGCAGGGCGCGGATGCGCTGCAGGCGCTTGTCTCACGTTTGCGTGAGAGCTTCGGGATGACGAGCGTGTTGCTGCGCCAGGGTGAGGAAACCGTCGCAAAAGCGGTGGATGAGTTGCTGGCGTCATCCGATGACGAGCCGACGACCTTGCCATTCGGGGAGAATGCGCAAATCGAGTTGCTCGGACACCCGCTTGAGGCGTCGGATCGCCGCATCCTGGGCGCCTTCGTATCGCAACTGGAGTCCGCGCTGGTGCAGCGTCGTCTGGCGGGCGAGGCCGCAGATGCCAAGCCGCTCGCCGAGGCCGACCGGCTGCGGAGCGCCCTCTTGGCCGCGGTCAGCCACGATCTGCGACGTCCGTTGGCCTCTGCGACGGCGGCAGTCAGCTCGCTACGGTCCCCCGACGTCACGCTCGGGGCCGCCGATCGCGCCGAACTTCTCGAGACCGCCGACGAGAGCCTGATCGCGCTGGGAACCCTCGTCACCGATCTGCTCGACGTCACCCGCCTGCAGGCCGGCGTGATCGGCATCGTTCTCGCGCCCACGGCCCTCGACGACGTGATCAGCGTTGCGCTCGACGAGTTACGACTGCCGCCCGGTGGCGTGGCGCTTGAGCTGACCGCGGTCCCGCTCGTCGACGCGGATGCCGCGCTGCTGCAACGCGCGGTCGTCAACCTGCTGAGCAATGCGATCCGCTTCTCGCCCGCCGGAGCCCCACCCGCGATCTCAACCAGCGAGCTGGGCGACCGGGTGCAGCTGCGCGTGATCGACAGCGGGCCGGGGATTCCCCACGATAAGCGCGAGGATGTCTTCGTGCCATTCCAACGCCTCGGCGACCTCGACAACTCAGTCGGCGTCGGTCTCGGCCTGTCCCTGTCGAAAGGCTTCGTGGAGGCGATGGGCGGCACGCTCGAGGCCGAAGACACCCCCGGCGGTGGACTCACCATGGTGATCGAATTGCGGGCAACCGGGGCCGCCGAGTGAAGATCCTGATCGCCGACGACGACCCGCAAATCCTGAGGGCACTGCGCATTACCCTGACCGCACGCGGTTACGAAGTGGTCACGGCGCCGGACGGCAAGGCCGCTCTGGATGCCGCGACCTCTGTGCACCCCGACATCGTCGTGCTCGACCTCGGAATGCCCGGTCTCACGGGTGTGCAGGTGATCGAGGCCATCCGCGGTTGGAGCCAGGTGCCGATCCTCGTGGTCTCCGGGCGCAGCGAGTCCTGGGACAAGGTTGAAGCACTCGACGCGGGCGCGGATGACTACGTGACCAAGCCGTTCGCGGCCGACGAACTGCTGGCGCGCATCCGGGCTCTGGGTCGCCGTACGCCGTCGGGCACCGAAGAGCCGATTGTGAGCTTCGGCGACGTGACCATCGACCTCTCGGCGCGGGTGGTGACACGCGGCGGGTCACCGTTGAGGCTGACCCCGACCGAGTGGAGGTTGCTTGAGGTACTCGTGCGCAATCCTGGGCGGTTGGTGACACGCGAGACGCTGCTCACCGAGGTGTGGGGGCCGCAATATACGAGCGACACCGGCTACCTGCGGCTCTATCTCTCGCAGCTTCGCAAGAAGCTCGAGGAGGAGCCGTCGGCACCGAGGCACTTTGTCACCGAGAGCGGGATGGGCTATCGCTTCGTTCCCTGAGCCGTGACACGGCCGCTCGCGCGGTGTTTTGTTCGCGATGCGGAGCGGCGAACCGCCTCACGCAGAACAAATCACCGCGCCAGCCCGAACGCGCGCCAGCCAGGCCGCGGGCCGCGACCGTTTAGAGCCGGCGGTACTGCCCCACCATCGGGCAGTCGAAGGTAGCCAGACCGGAGTACATCCCGATCTCTTTCAGGTAGCTCAGCACGATGACCCATGCGCGACGCAAAGATGTCTCGGTATAGGGAATCCCCTCGGTCGCGCAGGCCTCGCGCACCAGCTTGCGGGTTGCGCGTAGGTGCGGGCGCGACATACTCGGGAAGAGGTGGTGCTCGATCTGGAAGTTGAGCCCGCCCATGAGCGCGCTCATCCAGAAGCCACCCTTGACGTTGCGTGAGGTCTGCACTTGCTTGCTCAAGAAGTCGAGTTTGGCGCCCTCAGCTACGAGCGGCATGCCGATGTGGTTTGGAGCGAAGGCGGCACCCAGATAGATACCAAACACCGCGAGCTGCACGCCGAGGAAGGCGAACGCCAGCCCCAGTGGTAGCACCCAGAAAATAGCGCCGACCACGATGATCA
The DNA here is from genome assembly GCA_043779945.1 of Microbacteriaceae bacterium. Lineage (GTDB taxonomy): Bacteria > Actinomycetota > Actinomycetes > Actinomycetales > Microbacteriaceae > Lysinimonas. The sequence goes on along the minus strand of JAYWDH010000006.1, from coordinate 1,375 downwards.
TCCGGAGCAGGATCATCACGATCTCGACCGCGCGACCGTCGACCCTGCCGCGCCCGAAAATATGACCGAACGACTTCACGTGCAGGTTGATGCCCTCCAGAGCCAAGAACGGGAAGAACAGGGCAGCCTGGTGGCGCGTGATCAGCGCACTAATCCCCCGGGCAGAAGCGGCATCCTCCTCGACGAACGAGAACGTGTCGACGGCTATGTCTGGGTCCCGGTTCACCATGTTTGGATTGCCGTGATGACGAGTGTGCTTGTTCATCCACCAGGAGTAGCTCATCCCGACGACCGCGACAACGAGAGCTCGGCCAGCCCGGTCGTTGGCTTTCCCCGACGCGAAGACCTGACGGTGGGATGCCTCGTGGCCGAGGAAGGCGAACTGGGTGAAGATGATTCCGAGCGCGCCCGCGATGAGCAGCTGGAACCACGAGTTGCCCAGCAGAACGAAGCCGGTAATCGCCCCGCCCAGTGCCACGACCAGCGTGGCGAAAACGCTGTAGTAAAAGACTCGGCTGCGTTCGAGTAGGCCAGCGCCGCGTACTGAGTTGAGCAGGTTCGAGTAGGAACTGATCGGCGTCGGTGCGCCCGCGACTCGGGGCGTCGTCAAGCGAACGTCACCGAGCGAAGAGGTGAGGGACATCATGCCTTCGAGAGTCGAGTTACGACTTCCCAGTCGGAGAGACGAGCAGATGCTCTAGATGCTAAACGATAACCCGAATAGCTGCGAGCCAGCCCACAAATCGGCACCCGACGCGCCGCACTTTTCGGGTTCGCTTGTATTGCGGTTCGGTGAAATCTTCTCGGGACATCCTCAGAATGGGGCTTGCGTGCACTACCGTTGTCTCTTAGTTGTTGTGTTACGCAGGTAAATGGCTTGGACTTCGCCGCCGGTGGAGCCCGGGTCATGCATGAGCGGATCAAATACACCGCGACGATCCGCTCCGAACGACGGAGCCGTGCAGTAGAGAAAGCAGTACAAGAATGCCCACTGGAACCGTGAAGTGGTTCAACGCCGAAAAGGGTTTCGGCTTCATCACCCCCGACGACGGATCTCAGGATCTGTTCGCCCACTACTCCGCCATCGAAGCCTCGGGTTACCGCAGCCTCGAAGAGGGACAGCGGGTTGAGTTCGAGGTAACTCAGGGCCAGAAGGGCCCGCAGGCGGCTGCAATCAAGCCGGTCTGATCTCACCTTCAGTGAAAGCGCCGTCTGGTCTTCCAGGCGGCGCTTTTCTGTGCCTTCTCGTCGAACGAATAGCCAGTGAAGTGCAAATGGGCCGGCCGATACGCCGGGTTCTGTCCGGCGCCTAAGCACCGTGACGGCCATCTCTCTCGGGACTACGTTGCCGCAGCCCTCTAGCGGTCTACCCAGG
>JAYWDH010000005.1:0-8118 GCA_043779945.1 Microbacteriaceae bacterium | reverse complement strand
GCTAGCCTGGGCTCATTCGGCTCGAGCGTGTCGTCGTCGTACTCGGGCAGCGCGTCCTCCTCGTCCAGCGGCGGCTCCGGGGGCGGCGGAGGTTCCGGGGGCGGCGGAGGAGGCGGCGGAGGCGGGGGGATCTGAGTTGCGGAGGAATCCCGTCCAGACCTGGATCATTTGCGAAATGCAGGAGCGAATGTGACGGATATTGCCTGATGTGGCCAGAGAAGCTCACCAGTCGCATTGGGTCCTGCATTTCGGAACAACTGGATCACGCACGTCGGGCGCGGGACGCGGGGCCCACCGAAGCGTCGGATCAGCGCTCGAGCAGGCCGCTGAGCTCCAACCAGCGTTCCTCGAGCTTGGCCGCGTCGGACTCGAGCGTGCTGAGCTCCGCCTGGAGCGCGCCGAGGCCCACGTAGTCGTTCGGGTCGTGCGCGGCGAACTCTGGGTGCTTAGACGCGATTTGATCGGCGTACCTGGCGAGCTTGCGCGTGGCGGCGGCCAGTTCCTTCTCGGCATCGCGCTTCGCGGCGCCGGTTAATCCGCTCGCTGGTTGAGCGGGCCGCGACCCGGCCGTGTCGAAATTGGCTGACGTGGGTCGCGACACGGCGGCAGAGCCGCCCACTCGACCAGCGGAGGCGCGCAGCGCGAGGTATTCGTCCACCCCGCCCGGCAGGTGCCGCAACCGTCCGTCGAGCACCGCGTACTGCTGATCGGTCACCCGTTCGAGCAAGTACCGGTCGTGCGAGACGACGAGGAGCGTTCCGGGCCAGGAGTCCAGCAGGTCTTCCATGGCGGCGAGCATGTCGGTGTCGAGGTCGTTGGTCGGCTCGTCGAGAATGAGCACGTTCGGCTCGTGCAGCAGGATCAGCAGCAACTGCAGGCGCCGCTTCTGGCCACCGCTGAGATCCTTGACCGGGGTGGAAAGCTGCGCGCTCGTGAAGCCGAGACGCTCGAGCAGCTGGCCGGGCGTCAGCTCTACGCCGCCGCTGACGAAGGTGGTGCGCTCGCGTGCGATGACCGCGCTGACGCGGTCGTTCGCGATGTCGGCGAGGTCGTCGAGCCGCTGGTCCAGGATTGCGAGCTTGACCGTCTTGCCGCGCTTCACCCGTCCGGTGGTCGGCTCGACCGTGCCCGCAACCAAGCCGAGCAGGGTCGACTTGCCAGCGCCGTTCACCCCGAGGATCCCGGTGCGCTCCCCCGGTGCGATCCGCCACTCGATCGGATGCAACACCTCAAGCGAGCTAATGCCCCCGTCAGACGCGACGACAGGGTAGGTCACGGTGGCGTCGAGCAGGTCCACGACGTCCTTACCGAGCCGCGAGACAGCGAGGCGTGCAAGCGACACGGTGTCGCGGATGGGCGGCACGTCGTCGATCAGAGCGGCAGCGGCATCCATCCGAAACTTCGGCTTCGTCGACCGAGCCGGAGCCCCGCGCCGCAGCCAGGCCAGCTCTTTTCGCATCAGGTTCTGCCGCTTGGACTCGCTGGCCGCCGCCGAACGATCGCGCTCGACGCGCTGCAGGACGTACGCCGCATATCCGCCCTCGAAGGGCTCGATAGTCGCGTCGTGCACCTCCCAGGTGTCAGTCGAGACCTCGTCGAGGAACCAGCGGTCGTGGGTGACGACCACGAGTCCGCCCGAGTTCGTTGGCCAGCGCTTCTTGAGGTGCTGGGCGAGCCATGCCACACCCTCGACGTCGAGGTGGTTCGTGGGTTCGTCGAGAAAGACGACATCCCAGTCGTGGGTGAGCAGAGCGGCCAATGCCACCCGGCGTCGCTGCCCCCCGCTGAGATCGTCAACGAGAGCATCCCAGTGGATGTCGCCCACCAGCCCTTCGATCACGTCGCGCACGCGGGCATCACCCGCCCACTCGTACTCCGGTCGATCGCCGACGACGGACTCGGCCACGGTGAGACCGGTCGCCAGGGCGTCGGACTGGTCGAGCATCCCGATCGTCACACCGCCGCGGCGGGTCACTCGACCGGAGTCGGGCTGCATGCGGCCGGCCAGGAGGCGCAGGAGGGTGGTCTTGCCGTCGCCGTTGCGGCCGACGACTCCAATCCGGTCGCCCTCGTCGATGCCGACCGTGACGTTCTCAAAGACAACTTTGGTCGGATACTCGAGCGAGATATTTTCCGCGCCGAGTAAATGAGCCATGACTCGAGCCTACGGTTCACAGCGGGTACTGGGTTTCCACCCCATATCCTCTCGTGGGTGAGCGTCTCCCGGTTCAGTGCGATCGTCGCCCTTGCGGCCGTGGCCGTCGTGTTGGCGGGGTGCACGGCTGGGGACGCCAGTCGGGCCAGCTCGGGGGCCAGCGGGGTGGCAGCCGCGGGCTCGGGCTCGGGCTCGGGCTCGGGCTCGGTAACCCTCGCCGGTCACCCGACCGTCGTCGCGATCGGCGACTCGATCATGAAAGGTGACGGAGTGAGTGCCGCGGAGGCCTGGCCCGCGCTAATGGCTGGTCAGAATGGCTGGCGGCTCGACAATCTGGCCTGCGACGGCGCGGGATTCCTGGCCGTCGGCAACGACGCGGACTGCGGTGAGGCCTTCGCGGGACTGGTCGCGAAGGCGGTCGCGCTGCATCCGCGCACGGTCATCATCGAGGGCAGCAGCAACGACTTCGGCGAGAGCAACGACGCGCTGATGCCCGAAACCGTGGCGCAGCTCGCCGAGTTACGGACCGCCCTGCCGGACGCGCAGATCATCGGGCTGAGCACGATTTGGGGTGACACATCCGTTCCGGCGCAACTGACGGACATCGACGAGCAGATGCGCGTGGCGGTCACCCGCGTGGGCGGGCAGTTCCTCCAGATCGGGCAACCGCTTGGCGGGCATCCGGAGTGGATGCAATCCGACGACGTGCACCCCACCGCGGACGGTCAGCTCGCGATCTACGCCAGCGTGCAGGCCGCGTTCGCCGTGTCGCACCTGCACGGCTGATCCCGACGTTCGGCGCGCACCCGAAGATCAGTCGCCGATGATCAGCACCCGAAGATCAGTCGCCGATGATGCGCGCGCCGTGCACCGGGCCCGTTGCGCGCACGACCGTGAGTCTGGCCGCCGATAGGGCGACCTGCAGCTCGAGGGCGGAGTCGACATCCGGGGTGAGGAAGGCGACCGTCGGCCCGGAGCCCGAGACGATGCCGGCCAGGGCGCCGTTCTGCTCGCCGAGCTCGATCACCCGGGTCAGCGACGGTTCGAGATGCAGCGCGGGCGCCTGGAGGTCGTTGTGCATGGCCTCGGCGAGCATCGCCGGATCGCCGGCACGCAAGGCCTGCAGCACATCGGTGTCGACCGAAGGCCGGGGGTCGACCGGAAAGATATCCTGCGCGTGCCGCTGGCGATGGGCGTCGAGCTCGCGGTAGACAGCCGGCGTGGCCAGGCCGAAGTCAGCGACAGCGAGCACCCACTGGAAGGTTCCCTGTGCGAGAGCCGGCGAGAGCTCGTCGCCGCGGCCGGTGCCGATCGCGGTGCCGCCGGTGAAGGCGAACGGCACGTCCGATCCGAGTTTGCGGGCCAGGCCAAGCAGCTCCTCGCGCGGCAGCTCGGTGCCCCAGAGCGCGTCACAGGCCAGGAGGGTGGCCGCGGCATCCGCCGATCCGCCGCCCATGCCGCCCGTGACCGGAACGTGCTTCGCAATCTCAATGGCTGCCCCACCGCGGTAGCCCGTTTTGGCGGCTAGCAAGCGCGCAGCCTTGATGGCGATGTTGCCGCCGTCGGTCGGGACCCGGCTCAACGCGACGCTGCCGGTGATCCTCACACTGAAGTCGTCGGCGCCGGTGACGCGCACATCCTCGTAGAGCGAGACGGCCTGGTAGGCGATAGCAACGTCGTGGTACCCATCGTCGAGCAGCGCGCCGACCTTGAGGAAGACATTGATCTTGCCCGGGGCCCTGGCGTGCACCGAGTCACTCATGAACTCCACACTAACAACGCGAAGGACCCTCTGAATCCCGCGCGCAACGAGGTCGGATCAGTTCTGGCGAGCTACCGCGAGGAAGTCCAGCACGGTCAGCTGCTCACCGCGCAACGTCGGGTCGACTCCCGCTGCTTCGAGGCGAGCGGATGCGGCGGCCGAGCCGCCGAGCAACTCCCCCAGCGACTGACGCAGCATCTTGCGGCGCTGGCCGAAGGCGGCATCCACGAGTGCGAAAGTGGCGACGCGCTCCACCTCCGAGCCGGGGCGCTCGCCGCGCTCGAACGAGACCAGGATCGAGTCCACGTTGGGGACGGGCCAGAACACCTGACGACTCACCTGGCCGGCTGTCGCCCAGCGGCCGTACCAGGCGGCTTTTACGCTCGGCGATCCGTAGACTTTCGAGCCGGGATCGGCGGCGATGCGCTGACCGACCTCGGCTTGCACCATGACCAGAGCGGTCTCGAGCGACGGAACGGTCTGCAACAGGTGGAGCAGGACCGGCACCGAAACGTTGTACGGCAGGTTCGCGACCAGCCGTTTGGGGGCGCCGGGAAGGCCGGTGACCCTCATCGCGTCGTCCGTGATCACGGTGAGACTGGCCGACGTTTCCGGGGCGAGCTCCGCCACGGTGAGCGGCAACTGGGCGGCGAGGCGCGCGTCGATCTCCACCGCCGTGACATGTGCGCCCACCTCGAGCAGCCCGAGGGTAAGCGAGCCGAGTCCGGGGCCGACCTCGAGCACCTCGTCCCCGGCTTCGATACGGGCGGTGCGAACGATCTTGCGCACCGTGTTGCCATCGACCACGAAGTTCTGGCCGAGCTTTTTAGTGGGCTGCAGCTCGAGTTGCTCCGCGAGGTCGCGGATGCCTGCTGGTCCGAGCAGGGTCACGGATGCGCCGCGAAGGGCCCGGGCGGTGCCTCGACCGCCTCGTCGTCCCAGTGCCCGTAAACGAGCTCGGTGTTCGAGCTGATCTGGGCGGCGAGCATCGAGACGTCCGTGCCGAGGTGGGCGGCCATCGCGCGCAAAGTGTGTGGGATCAGGTAGGCCGAGTTGGGGCGACCGCGGAACGGCATGGGAGTCAGGTACGGAGCATCCGTCTCGATCAGGATGCGCGAACGCGGGATCACCTCGAGGGCTTCGCGCAGCGGCCCCGCGTTCTTGAAGGTGACGGTGCCAGCGAACGACAGATACCAGCCGGAGTCAGCGACCAGCTTCGCGAACTCGCGGTCGCCGCTGAAGCAGTGGAAAACCGTGCGTTCGGGTGCTCCGACTCGACGCAGAGTCGCCACGACCTGCGCGTGGGCATCCCGATCGTGGATCTGCATGGCCAGATTCTGCTGCTTGGCCAGCTCGATGTGCGCCTCGAAGGAGCGGTACTGCGCACGCTGGCCCGCCTCCTCGGGGGTGCGGAAGAAGTCGAGCCCAGTTTCGCCGATCGCGCACACTCGCGGCCGCGCGGCGAGCTCGGCGATGCTGGCCAGATGCTCGTCGAGCAGTCCGGCCGCCTCAAGGTCGGGGACCTCATTCGGATGCAGGGCAACCGCCGCGAGTACGCGCGGTTCGTGCGATGCGATTTCGGCGCTCCAGCGCGAAGTCTCGAGGTCGGTGCCGACCTGCACGACGCCGCGCACCCCGACGCTAGACGCTCGATCGAGTTGCTCGCGATAGTCGAGCGGGGTGTTACCGTCGGCGATTTCCAGGTGTGTGTGGTTGTCGTAGACCGAAACGACGAGCGCCTCCGGGAGCGGCGGGAACTCGCGGTCGCTGCTGGCCCGGGCCGGATCCCCGGACCCGGACTCTCGCGCTCTCAGAAACGACTCGGTCACGTGACGCCCGCCGCGGCTGACACGGATTATTCCTCGATCCGCGGGAACAGACCGGCGAGCGAGGACATCATGCTTCCGACCGGTAGCTGTCCCCACTCCCCAGCCGCGCGAAGCGGCTGCGCGGTCAACGCACCGAGGCCAGCCGGGGCGCCCAGGGCATCCCAGAGCTTCGTCGTGGCGATCGGCAGCACCGGGCTGAGCAGCGCCGCGAGCGCGCGCAGACCCTCGGATGCCGTGTAAAGCACGGTGCCAAGGCGCGCCGCGTCCTCCGGGCGCTTAGCCAGCGCCCACGGCTCTTGCTCGGTGATGTAGCCGTTCAGCTCCTCGACGATCGTCCATACCGCGGCGATCGCCTCGTTGATCGCGAGTCGCTCGATCGCGGAGTCGGCCATGGCCGCAGCGGTCGCGACCGTCCGCTGGATGGCGAGGTCGGCATCCGTGTACTCGACGGGCGCCGGGACGGAACCGTCGAAGTAGCGCGTCACCATTGCGACCACGCGCGAGGCGAGGTTGCCGAAGCCATTGGCGAGTTCGGCCTGGTAGCGGGCCGAGAGATCCTCCCAACTGAACGAGCCATCGGATCCGAAAGCGATAGCCCGCAGGAAGTAGTACCGGAACGCGTCCGAGCCGAACACCTCGGTGATCTCTTGCGGGGCGATACCGGTCAGCTTCGACTTGGACATCTTCTCGCCGCCGACCAGCAGCCAGCCGTGCCCGAATACCTGCTTCGGCACCGGGAGCCCTGCGGCCATCAGCATGGCAGGCCAGATCACGGCGTGGAAGCGGGCGATGTCCTTGCCGACGATGTGCGTCGCCGGCCAGCGGCGGCGGAACTCCTCGCGACGCTCCGGATCGCCGTAGCCGACCGCCGTGACGTAGTTGAGCAGTGCGTCGAACCAGACGTAGATGACGTGCGACGGATCCCACGGCACCTGCACGCCCCAGTCAAAGGTGGAGCGCGAGATCGACAGATCTTCCAGACCCTGCTTTACGAACTGGATGATCTCGTTGCGCACGCTTTCGGGTTGCACGAAATCGGGTTGCGACTCGTAGAGGTCGAGCAGCGGCTGCTGGAAGTCACTCATCCGGAAGAAGTAGTTCTTCTCCTTGAGCACCTCGACCGGGCGGGAGTGGATCGCACACACCAGGTCGCCGGCATAGTCGCCGGTCTCGGTCTCGATGAGCTCGTCACGCGACTTGTACTCCTCGCAGCCGACGCAGTAGTAGCCCTCGTACTCGCCCTCGTAGATGTGGCCGTCGTCCTGCAGTTGCTGGATAAAGGCGGCGACACCCTTTTCGTGACGGGCATCGGTGGTGCGGATGAAGTCGTCGTTGGCGATATCGACCGTCTCGAGCAGTGGCTTCCATGCGGTCTCGACCAAACGGTCGGCCCACTCTTTCGGCGTCACGCCGTTGGCGGTCGCGGTGCGCAGGATCTTCTGACCGTGCTCATCCGTGCCGGTCAGCAGCCAGCTGTCGTCACCGGCCTGCCGATGCCAGCGCGCGAGCACGTCCGCGGCCACCTCCGTGTACGCGTGACCGATGTGCGGCACGTCGTTGACGTAGAAGATCGGCGTCGTCACGTAGAACGAGTCACCGGATGCCATGGGTCGATTGTACGGTGGCGCCGCAATTGCTACTGGCGCGTTACTTGAGCCTGAGCGCGGCTTCGTAGAGCTCGCGTCGCCCCAGGCCGGTGACCTCGGCAACCTCAATGGATGCCTCACGGAGTCGTGCCCCCTGGGCCACGAGTTCCAGCACTCGGGCGACCCCGTCCTCGAGCGAGGCGGACGCCGGCGGGGCCCCCTCCACCACGAGCGTGATCTCGCCGCGGGCTCCTTCGGCGAAGCGTCCGGCGAGCTCCGCGACCGTACCCCGGACCACCTCCTCGTGAAGCTTGGTCAACTCGCGGCACACCGCCGCACGCCGAGTGGGGCCGAAAGCGGTGACCAGGTCGGCGAGGGCATCTCCGATCCGGTGCGGCGACTCGAAGAAGACGAGGGTGCGCGGTTCCGAGGCCAGCAGCTTCAACGCGGCGGCGCGGCCCTTGCGCGGGAGGAAACCCTCGAAGACGAAACGGTCAGTCGGCAGCCCGCTGAGGGCGAGCGCCATCAGGACGGCGCTGGGTCCCGGCAGCGCGGTCACCGTCACCGCGGCGGCAGCCGCGGCGACAACAAGCGCGTAACCCGGATCGCTGACCGTCGGCATCCCAGCCTCGCTCAGCACGAGTACGTCGGTGTCGCTCGCGAGCTCCAGGATCTCGGCCGCCTTCACGCTCTCGTTGTGTTCGTGCAGGGCGATGAGCCGCGGCCGGTTCTCGACCCCGAGCGCGTTGAGCAACTGGATCGTCGTGCGGGTGTCCTCGGACGCGA
>JAYWDH010000004.1:0-2802 GCA_043779945.1 Microbacteriaceae bacterium | reverse complement strand
CTGGCGTGAATCTCTGGAACGTGTTCGCGATCTGGGATGGCGGCAACGCCCTCTACGGGGCGATGATCGGCGGCGCGCTCGGCATTCTGATTGGATGCCGGCGGCAGGGCATCCGGTTCTGGTCATTCGCGGATGCGCTGGCGCCAGGGATGCTGGTGGCGCAGTCGCTCGGGCGCTTCGGCAACTACTTCAACCACGAGCTTTTTGGTCTGCCGACCACGCTCCCGTGGGGCCTTCAGATCCTGCCGACGGACACGATGTTCCCGAAGGGCCTGCCCGCCGGAACCCTGTTCCATCCCTTGTTTCTGTACGAGATCATCTGGAACCTCGTCGGCGCCGCGATCATCCTCGTGCTGGAGCGTCGGTTCCGGCTGCGGTGGGGTCGCACGATCGCGCTGTACTTCATCTGGTACGGCCTTGGGCGCAGCTGGCTTGAATCGATCAGGATCGACCCGACAAGTGACCGACTCTTCGGCATTCCCGCCAATGTCTGGGCTTCGTTTGTCGCGATCGCTATCGGGATCGTCATCTTCATCGTCCAGACACGGCGGCACCCCGAGCCAGAACTCAGCCCATACCGCGACGGTCGCGGGTCACAGAGCACGAGCACAGATGTCGACCCGACCAACCGGGAGACTAACCCGGTGGTTGACCGCGAGGACCAGCGCACAGAGACCGAGCGGGCAGAAGTCGAAGACTTTGGACGAAAATCCTAGGAACCGGTCAGCCGGTGGGTTGACAACCGAGGCCCTGAATGAGTCGAGCCCAGTAGTTCACCTGCGCGCTTGTGGCGGCGAGGATGACGATCTCGCGCTCTGTAAACTCCGCGGTCAGTCGCTTCCCGAAGTTGGAGGGGAAAGCCAGAGGCGTCTGCGAGGCGAACCGGGCGAACTCGATGGCCAGCCGCTCACGCGAGCTGATGCTGTCGACTTGCTCGAGCGGCAGCACGCCCTGGACTGCGGTGAGTTCCTCGGCAGAGAGCAGCATTTCCCAGCCCTCAGAGTTCATCCCGACGCAGAACGGGCAACTTGCGGTGAACGACACCGTCATCCGCACCATTTTCAGCATTCGCTCGCTGATGTTCCTGTCGCGGTGCGTGATGAGTGACTCCAGGATGCCCGACGCGACGGCAGCTCGGGGGTACCACGCGAGAAGGCGGGGTGGCAGAAGGTCGGCGCCGGTGCGGCGTCGCACGACCCACAGACCGATGCGCAACAGCAACGGGATGCGAGCCGGTGCAGGAATGAATGCGTCTGCGATCCTGTAATCCATATGAATACGGCGCTACGGCCGCACACCGGCCTTCCAGGTGAGGTAGCCGCCGTCGAGGTTGCGCGCTCTGCGACCCAGTTGCGTGAGCATCCGGGTGGCGGTGTGGCCGCGCTGGCCGACTTGGCAGTGCGTGATCAGGTCACCGCCGATCTCGTGGTGGCGGTCGCGCAGCTGCTCGAGCGGGATGTTGACCGAACCCGGGATGTGGCCGCCCGCAAACTCAGCGGGACTTCGCACGTCGATTAGTCGATCACCCTGGCTGAGAGCGTCGTCGAGCTCGTGCCACTGCACAGTGGAACCCGGGAAAGCAACCAGGTTGTCGGCGACATAGCCGAGAAGGTTGATCGGGTCCTTGGCGGATCCGTACTGCGGCGCGTATGCCAACTCGAGGTCCTGAAGCGAGGATGCGGTCATTCCGGCCGTCATGGCCGTCGCGATCACGTCGATGCGCTTGTCGACCCCGCTCCCGCCGACGATCTGAGCGCCGAGGATGGAGTCGTCCCGCGGATCGATGAGCAGTTTCATCGCCATCTGCTCGGCCCCGGGGTAGTAGCTCGCGTGCGACCACGGGTGAGTGTGGACGGTGCGGAAAGGGCGCCCGGCAGTCCTCAACCTTGTCTCAGACCATCCGGTAGTCGCGACCGTCTTCGAGAACACCGCGATGATCGCAGTGCCCAGAGCCGGCCGACTCGGGTGCGCTCGTCCGGCGATGGCATCCGCGGCAGCACGCCCGTGTCGGTTAGCGAGGCCGGCCATCGTGACGAGCTCCGGGGATCCGTCGACGGCGTCGACTTTCTCCACCCCGTCGCCGATCGCGAAGATCGATGGGTCGCTCGTGCGCTGATTGAGGTCGACGGAAATACCCCCGGACGGCCCCAGAGCCAGTCCGGCGGTGCGAGCCAGTGCGACAGCGGGGGTGACCCCGGCGGCGTCGATCACGAGATCGGCGGGGAGCTCCGCGCCGTCGTCAAGGGTGACCGTCGAGGAGTCGATGCTCGCGATCGACGAACTGAGGCGCACCGTGACGCCGTGCGCGAGAAGTTCGTCCAGAACCAAGGAAGACATCTCCGGGTCGAGGTGTCCGAAAAGGTGGGGACCTCGGTGGATGATCGAAGTCTGCACTCCTCGGCGGACCAAGTTGTCGACGGCTTCGAGTCCGATGAAGCCGCCGCCGACGACGACCGCGGCGACCGGTGCGCGTGCCGACTCGAGGAGCGTGGTGATGTTGTCGACGTCGTCGATAGTCCGCAGGGTGAAGGTGCGCCGGTCTGCTCCCGGCAGTTCGCGGGCGTTGGCGCCTGCCGCCAACACGAGCGTGTCGTAGCCCTCTGTGGTCAACGTGCCGGTGGTCACTTCTCGTACCTGCACTACCTTCGCCGCGGGATCGATCAAGGTCACCTCGTGCGAGACGCGCACGTCGAGGCGGAACCGTGCTGCCAGCGTCTCGGGAGTCTGCAGGAGCAGCGCGTCCCGGTCGGCAATCACGCCGCCGACGTAGTAGGGAAGGCCGCAGTTGGCGAAAGAGACGTA
>JAYWDH010000003.1:0-2807 GCA_043779945.1 Microbacteriaceae bacterium | reverse complement strand
TGGCAAGAAGCGTTGTAGGACTCGACATCGGGCATGGCGTGTTGCGCGCGGCAGAGGTGGCCAATCCGGCCAAACCCCGGCCGACGCTGCTGCGGTATCACGAGATGTCGGTGCCGATTGAAGCAGTGAACCGAGGCGAGGTCACCGACCCCGCGCTCGTCGCACAGGCCCTCAGGGTCATGTGGTCGCGCGCGAAGTTCGGCACGAAGGATGTCGTTCTCGGCATGGGCAACCAGCGAGTGCTCTCGCGCGACTACAGCGTTCGCGCGCAGCCGCTCGACCGCATTCGAGAGCAGCTGCCATTCCAGGTGCAGGACCTGCTGCCGGTCCCGGTGGCGGATGCCCTGCTGGACTTCTACCCAATCTCGCGTGAGATAACCGAGCAGGGTCCGATGATCAACGGCCTGCTCGTCGCCGCCATCAAGGACGCGGTGCTGGGCAACGTGGAGGCCGTCGAAGCGGCGGGACTGCACGTTGCTGAGGTCGACCTCATCCCATTCGCGCTGACCCGCTTGCTGCTGGGCTCCGCCAGTTCAACGGGCGTGACCGCGCTTGTTGACATCGGCGCCTCGACCACCAACGTGGTGTTGGCGGTCGGCGGGGTGCCGCACTTCGTGCGCGTTCTGCCGTCGGGAAGTCGTGAGATCAGCGACGCGATCGTGGCCAAGCACGGCATCGCTTTCGATGACGCCGAGCGGATCAAACGTCAGTTCGGTGTCGCACCCCAGGTGGTGACTCCCGAGCAGCGTCCCGTGATCGACACGATCCACGCCGCGACCGGCGAGCTGCTCGGCAGCGTGCGCAACACGATCAGCTACTTCGTCAACAGCCGCCCGACCCTGCCCGTCACCCAGCTGATGCTGAGCGGCGGCGGCGCCGACATGCCCGGGATCCGGGAGGCGTTCGCTGAGCTGACCCGCCTGCCCGTTGCCGAAGCCGACCCGTTCATGCATGTGGCGGTCGCCAAGTCCATCGCCTCGGACGGTCTTCGGATCGCCCGAAGCAAAGCGCCGGTTGCGATCGGCCTCGCCGTGGGGAGCAACGCATGAGCCTCGCATTCTTGACCAAGCCAATTGGCGGCTCGAAGAAGGGCGCCGACGCATCGGAACAGCCGCAGAAGACAGGGAAGGCGTCCCAGGGGGGACCCGTTCGCGGTGGCGCTGCGAACGTGACCGTCGGCGGAGCTCCGCGCGTCGATCTGATGCCGCCGGAGATCCGCACGAAGCGGTCCCAGCTGCGCGTGCGGCGCACGCTGCGGCTCGCACTGTTCGGCGTCTTCGTCATCGTCGTCGCCGCCTGCCTCGGCACCTGGGGCCTAGCCACCGTCGCGCAGACGACGCTGACGGCGGCTCAGGTCCAGCAGCAGCGGCTCGTCGCCACGCAGGCAAAGTATTCGAATGTCACGACCGTCAAGAAGTCGATCGTGGTCGTGAAGGCCGGTCAGAAGGTCGGTGACTCCACCGAGATCGACTGGTCGTCGTACCTGACTCAGCTGCAGGCCACGCTGCCCCAGGGAGTCCAGATGCAAAGCGTGTCGATCCTGTCGGCCACACCGTTCTCGGTCTATGGGCAGTCGACTACGCCGCTGCAGGGTGAGCGAGTCGCGACGCTGACCTTCACGGCGACGAGTTCGGGCATCCCGTCGATTCCTGTCTGGCTCGACGGGCTGAAGACCCTTCCAGGGTTCGTGGACGCCACGCCGGGAAGCGTGACCGCGGGCCTGGCCGGCATCTACACGGCCAACGTTGAGATGCACATCAACAGTCAGGCATTCGCATACCGCTTCGACAAGGCGGCTTTCGACGCCAACCAGAAGGCCATCGCGGCCGCGAAGACCGCTGCCGCCGCCACGAACGGAGGGAACTGACATGCAGGCTCAATCGCACCGCATTCTCAGCGGCCTGACCATTTTGATCATGGTCGCGCTCGTTGCAGCAGGCTGGCTGCTCGTCGCACAGCCGCAGCTCGCCGCCGCGAGCACCGCCAACGACCAGCTCACCTCGGTTAACACACAGGTCGCCGCCACCCAGGTGGTGATCAACCAGTTGAAGGCAGAACAGGCCAAGCTGCCGGAGCTGAAAACCCAGCTGGCGGCCCTCCGGGGCTCGATCCCGACCGACGCAGATCTGTCGAGGTACATTGACACGTTGAACGCTCTTGCTGGGTCAAGTGGGGTCACGCTGACGTCGATCAAGGTGTCGCCAGCGACGGCTTATACGTCGCCAGTGCCCGCGGTAGCTGTGCCGGCCGCAACGGCGACTCCGGCGCCCACAGCTGCTGCGAGCGCAGCTCCGGCGGCTCCGGCCACCGGGACTCCGACGACGGACATCACGATCACCGCGTCGAACTTCGTGTCGATCCCGATCAGCCTGAGTACCGCCGGGCCTCAGGACGCCACGCTGGCCTTCATCAGGGGGCTGCAGACCGGGACGCGCCTCTTCCTGGTCAGCGGAATCACGACCTCGCTGATTTCCGGCGGGAGCGGGATCAATGCCACGATCACCGGCTATGCCTACGTACTACTCGATCCCTCGGCTGCCTCAGCCACGACCACCTCCAGTGGCGTGACCGCGTCGCCGACCGCCACCGCCACACCGACGGCGACGGCGACCCCGAACCCGTCGGGCTCCGCGACGCCCACTCCGACGCAGAGCCCGACGCCTACCAAGAAGCCTTAGCGCTTGACGAGAGGGGGTCATCCGTCCGCGCCGAGCGCAACGGGTGGCCCCCTCTCGCGTTGCGGCGGGTTACGGCCACGGCGTATACTTGGGTACGTGTGTGCTCGTCACGCGCGCTTCCCCATGCCT
>JAYWDH010000002.1:0-2810 GCA_043779945.1 Microbacteriaceae bacterium | reverse complement strand
CTATCGGGGTGCCTTTTGAAGATGGCGATTCGCTGCATCCAGCGGCCAACGTCGCGAAGATGTCGGCTGGGATCCCACTCAGCGACGAGGATCGCGGCCCCTGGTTGGACTCGATCGGCCGGGTCCTCGCGGCCGGCCCGGTCGTCGTAGCCTGCTCGGCGCTCAAGCGCGTGTACCGCGACAGGCTGCGAGCGGCGGCACCGGACCTTGAGCTGGTGTACCTCGAAGTCGACCCCGTCACGCTCCTTGAGCGGATGAGGCACCGCGCACACTTCATGCCCCCGTCGCTGCTCAACTCCCAGCTGGCAACGCTCGAAGTGCCGACGGACGACGAGCATCCGCTGATCGTCGATGCTGCCGTGCCGCTGGCCAATCTGATTGCCTCGCTTCAAGAACGGATCCTGCATGTCTGACCGTTTGCGTGTCGTCGTCGCGACCGCCCAGACTCCGGCGAACATCGCGTTGCTGCGCAGCCGCGAGCCGCGCCTGGACGTCGTATTCGAGCCGGAGCTGCTGGGGCCGCCTTCCGACAACTGGATGATCCGCCACGAGCGCACCGTGGAGGAACAGAACCGGTTCGAGTCCCTGCTGGATACCGCCGAAGCCCTGTTCGGCGTACCCGATCACTCGGGGAAGGCGCTCGCGCGTACCGTCGCCGCGAATCCCGGACTGCGCTGGGTGCACACGATCCCGGCCGGCGGGGGGCAGCAGGTCAAGGCTGCGGGGCTCGACGCGGACTCGCTGGCCCGCATCCTGTTCACCACGTCCGCGGGGGTGCACGCCGAGCCACTCGCCGAGTTCGCCGTCTTCGGCGTGCTGGCCGGCGCAAAGCTGCTGCCGCAGTTGCACGCAGCTCAGCTCCGTCACGAGTGGATGCCGCGGGTCGCCATGGGCCTCGCCGCCGACATGACGGTGGCGGTGGTCGGTCTCGGCGGGATCGGCAAGATCGTCGCGATCAAGCTTGCGGCTCTCGGCTATCGCGTCGTCGCCGTGCATCGCCACGAGGTCGACGCACCCGGCGTCTCGGCGATCTACCCGATTGAGCAGCTCGCCGAGGTCGCCTCCATGGTCGACGCGATCGTGCTGGCTCTGCCGGGCACCGCCCAGACCGACCGGATGCTGAGCCGGGAGGTGCTCGCCGCGATCAAGCCGGGCGCGACCGTCGTCAACGTCGGGCGGGGCACAACGGTTGACGAAGCCGCCCTCGCCGATGCGCTGTCGGACGGTCGCGTCGGCTTTGCCGTGCTCGACGTCACCTACGTCGAGCCGCTGCCGAGCACCAGCCCGCTCTGGGACCTGCCGAACGTGCTGCTCAGCCCGCACACCGCCGCGATCAGCGCGCACGAGCCGCGACTGATCGTCGAGCTGTTCGCCGCGAACGCGACGGCCTTGCTCGACGGAAGGCCCCTGAAAAATGTCGTCAACACCATTGAGTTCTATTGAGCCGGGTTTCGTGTTGAGGCACGGGCCCGGCTACACTCAAGGCTGAACTTCGGCGAGGGATGCTGCAGTACTGGCATCCGTAATCGACGCGGTGGGCGGGCCCCGTGCTTCCACGCACATTGTCTTTCCTCACGCAGTTGCGCGTTCGAGTTGAAACCACACACCGGGGCCGACGCCCCACGACATTTCAGGAGTACAGCCATGGCTGAAGACAACAAGCTCGTCGCGGAACCCCGCGACTTGTTCGGCAAGGGCGCTGCCCGCAAGATCCGCGCCGCTGGCAAGATCCCCGCGGTCATCTACGGCCACGGCACCGAGCCCCAGCACGTGACTCTGCCGGGTCACCAGGTGGGCCTCATCTTGCGCAAGGCGAACCAGGTTCTCGACCTCGACATCTTGGGCAAGAGCCAGCTCGCGCTGGTCAAGGACGTGCAGAAGGACCCGGTCCGCCAGATCATCGAGCACCTCGACCTGATCGTCGTCCGCAAGGGCGAGAAGGTCACCATCGATGTGCCGGTGCACGTCCAGGGTGAAACCGTCCCCGGCACGACCGCGGCGCAGGATGCGAACACCATCTCGCTCGAGGCCGAAGCCACGAACATCCCGGAGCGCATCGTCGTTGACGTCGAGGGGCTGGAGGCCGGCACGCAGATCCTCGCGAAGGACCTCGAGCTGCCCGAGGGCTCCTCTTTGATCAGCGACCCCGACACCCTCGTCATCAACGTGACCGCGGATGTCGAGCAGGACCTGGGCGCGGAGCTTGACGCCTCCACCGCCGACGCCGCCCCAGCCGACGCTGCGGCCGAGGCCGCCGAGTAACACAGCCAGTAGGTGTCAGACGACAGTTGGCTCGTAGTCGGGCTCGGGAATCCCGGGCCCGGCTACGCTGGCCACCGTCATAACGTGGGTCAGATGGCTCTCGCAGAACTGGCGCACCGCGTTTCGGCGGCGTTCAAGAGCCACAAGGCGAATGCGATTGTGGCCGAAGCCCGCTTGGCGCCCGGGGGTCCGAAGCTGATTCTGGCCAAGCCGAACAGCTTCATGAACCTCTCGGGCGGACCCGTTGCGCAACTGATGAATTTCTACGATCTAGACCCTTCGCGGCTGATCGTGCTCCACGACGAGCTCGACATCCCGTTCGACAGCATCCGCCTGAAATCTGGCGGCGGCCACGGCGGCCATAACGGCATCCGCGATATCGCTGCGGCGATCGGGAGCCCCGACTTCACCCGCGTGCGGATCGGCATCGGGCGCCCGCCTGGACGCCAGGATGCGGCAGACTTCGTGCTCAAACCTTTCAACGGGGTCGAGCGCGAGGTGCTGCCCTCGCTGTTCTCGGATGCGGCCGACGCCGCCGAGCTCGTCAT
>JAYWDH010000001.1:0-8183 GCA_043779945.1 Microbacteriaceae bacterium | reverse complement strand
ATGCTGCAGCCGGAAGGCTTCAGTTTGACAACTCCACAGCGCGCGACAACGGCCCACCAGTCTCATCTGGTGTCCATGGGGATGATCGGTTTCGACATCGCCTGCGAAACTGCGAGAAGCGGGCCGAGGATGCAGGGTTATCTCGTTAACGATCCCCGCAAACAATAGGTGCCAATCTAAAGCGCACCGACGTTGCTCTTGCTGCGTAAGCAGTAGAGCTCAGAACGTCCGTCAGACCGGGTTTGTCTTCGCCCCGGACCCTGGCGTCATCTAGAGGGCTCGCTGTGTGACTGAGTCTCAGGGTCACGCGGGACTTGCACTGAGGCTGGGCTCGTCGATCTAGATGCTCGTGGCAAAGGTCGGAGCCGAGTAGAACGTTTTCACGAGCTGCGCCCGGAGAAGGCGCAGGCTCACAGCGATGGACGGGGGTTCAATTCCCCCCATCTCCACCATCGGGCGCTGTCGCGCGTTGTGGATCGTCGCAGACGTCCGAGGGAGTCTCGTGCCATCCATCGCCTGGGGCGACTTCGGTCTGCACCTGACGATTCGGTTCTCGGATGACGCCCCCGCCATTGTCGACGCGCTCGTGCCCGGTGCTGAGGTCCGCCGACGCCAGCCGTTGGTCGAGCTGATGGTTCTCGGCGACGGTCGTTCCCTGTCCAACATCCGGATGACGCACACCGGCGTCGGCGGTCGGCTCCGCGTGATCGACAGTACGGTGGTGAGCGACGCCGGAGTCTCGACCTTGCGGGTCGTGCAACGTGACCGGCAGACCGGCCTCTTCGTGACGTCGGTGTTCGCGCAGCGTGCCGGGATTGCAGCCTTCCAGACCTGGACCGAGGTTCGGAACGAGGGAGAGCAGCCGCTCATCCTGCAGTCGGTCAGTTCCTTCGCCGCGGGCGCGTTGCTGGGCGCCGACGAGGACATTGCCGAAGTCGAACTCTGGCGCGGCCGGTCGGACTGGTGCGCAGAGGGGCGATGGAGCAGCATTCGCGTCACCGGACCCGAAGGTCTGGCGTCGATCAACACCGAGTTCCATCACCACGACGACCGCGGCACCCTCTCGACGGTCAGCAGCTCGACCTGGTCGTCGGGCAGCTGGCTGCCGACGGCCGTGCTCGCGAACACGGCGACGGGCCGAAGCCTGACGTTTCAACTCGAGCACAACGGCGCATGGCGCTGGGAACTCGACGCCCTCCGGGACGGACCGAACGCGCTCGCCGTCGTGCTTAGTGGCCCGACTGATCTCGACCATCAGTGGTCGCACCGAGTGCATCCGGGAGGGCGGTTCACCAGCATCCCGGTGTCGATTGCTGTCTCCGGTAACGGCTACCAGGGTGCCTTGGCCGCCCTCACCGAGCAGCGTCGTGCGCTCACCCGCGACAACCCGGCCGACGCTGAGACGCCGGTCATCTTCAACGATTACATGAACACCCTGATGGGCGACCCGACCACCGAGAAGTTGCTGCCGCTGATCGATGCGGCTGCACGGGTCGGAGCTGAGTATTTCTGCATCGACGCCGGGTGGTACGACGACGGTGGTGCCTGGTGGGGCAGCGTGGGCGAGTGGCAGCCCTCGACGCTGCGATTCCCGGATGGCGGCATCGTGCGCGTGCTCGACCACATCCGCGACCGCGGCATGCGGCCGGGCCTCTGGCTGGAGCCCGAGGTCATCGGCGTTCGCAGCCCGATGGCGCAGCGTCTGCCCGACGACGCCTTCCTCCAGCGCTTTGGCCAACGGGTCGTCGAGCACGACCGCTTTTTGCTCGACCTGCGGCATCCCGCCGCCATCGCACACCTCGACGAGGTCGTCGATCGTCTCGTCGGCCAGTACGGCGCGCGTTTTTTCAAGCTGGACTACAACGTCACCCCGGGTGTCGGCACCGATCGCGACGCCCTCAGCGCTGGCGACGGCCTTCTCGCTCACAATCGGGCGCACCTGGCTTGGCTGGATCGCCTCGTCGCGCGCCATCCCGAGGTGATCTTCGAGAACTGCGCTTCGGGTGCCATGCGCATGGACTACGCGATGATGGCGCGGCTCGACCTGCAATCTACTTCCGATCAGCAGGACTTTCGACTGTCCGCCGCGATCTCCGCCTCCGCGCCCGCCTCACTCCTCCCCGAGCAGGCGGCGAACTGGGCGTACCCGCAGCCAGGGATGAGTCCCGAGGAGATCGCGTTCTGCATGGTCAACGGCTTGGCGGGCCGCCTGTATCTTTCCGGACGCCTAGATGGCATGTCCGAACCCGAGTTTGCCCTGGTCGCGAGCGGTGTTGCGGCGTTCCGCGAGATCCGCGGTGAGCTGGCGCGCAGCGTTCCGTTCTGGCCGCTCGGCCTACCCGGCTGGCGTGACGAAGTTCTGGCCGTCGGCTTCACGAGTCCGGATGCCCGCTACTTGGCGGTCTGGAACCGCGGCCCCGCGGCCACGATCGAGTTGCCCCTGCCGCACGCTCTCGGCGTGGCGCGCGCCATCTCGACGGTGTATCCGCGCGAGCTGCCCGGATGGGTATCGCGCTGGGATGCCGACCGCGGGATGCTCCGCCTGAAAGCTGCGAGCGGGCCCTCTGCGCGACTGTTCCGGCTCGGCTGAGCGCGCTCGCGAGATCGCCGGCATCCTGCCGGCTACACCAACGCCTCGCCAAACCCGCCGATGGGTTGCGACAAAAGGACGCCCCGCCGCCATGGACGCGGTGCGGGCCGCCAGAGCCGTGTTGCCGCTCAGCTCAAGACGTCTTTGGTGGCGAAACGCCCGTAGGCCAGAGCCCCGAATACAACGATGTAACCAAGCTGCAACAGCGCGTTCTGTGCGTAGGCGTCCCAGGAGATCGGGTTGCGCAGCAGGTCCGCGAAGCCAAACCAGTAGTGCGTGAACAGCCAGGGGTGGATCGCGGAGAGCTGCGGAAGGGCATCCACGATCTGCGAGGCGGCCGCCAGCACGATCGTCGCCGCCATCGCACCCACCGGAACCGTGGTCAGCGTCGAGATGAACAGCCCGATGGCCGTGAGTCCAAGCAGCGACAGGCTGACGTAGCCGACCATCAGCAGGCAGCGCAGGGCGAATTCGCCCGCCCCGATCGTGTCGCCGGAGAGCAGCGTGACCGGTCGGATCGGGAAGAGCAGCACCCCGATCACCACTCCCGCGACCACGATAGCGAGCGTCGCCGCGATCGCGAACATGCCCGCCGCGACGAACTTGACCAGCAACAACCGGAGGCGCCCAGCGGGTGCGATGAGCAAGTAGCGCAACGTGCCCAGGTTGGCTTCGCCCGCGATCGTGTCCCCGCCGACGACGCCGACGGTGAGCGGCAGAAAAATCGGGATGGACACGGTCAGCGCCGTGAACGCGACGAACAGCCCGTTCTGAGTGATATCGCCGATGAAGGCGGGACCGCGCCCCGAGTCCGCGGCCGAAGTCACCCGCACCGCTACCGCGATGAGGATCGGGACGAGCGCGAGGGCGCCCAGCATCGCCACAGTGCGGCGCCGACGGAACAGGGTGAGCAACTCGGATCGAAGGAAAGCGAGCGGTCGGCCTCGCTCGGACTCCGGTTGCTGGGCTCGGCGCATCTCAGCCTGCGACATCGAAACCATCTCCCGTCAACGCGACGAAGCGCTCCTCGAGGGTCTCGCCGGCGACGGCGATACCTCGCACGCGCACATTTGCCGCGACAAGTGCTGCGGTGACGGTTTCGGCGAGAACGCCCTCCAGGAGGGTCGCAGAGACCACGCCGTGGCCGCTCGACGCGCCGGGCTCGTCGACCTCGAGGTTCAGCCCGGTCAGCACGCGGGCGGCGGACGCGACATCCGGTGTCTGCACGCTGATGCGAGGCGCTCCCCGCCGCAACTCGTCCAGAGTGCCCTGTGCGACCAGCTTGCCGGCACTCATGACCGCAACGTGCGAGCAGAGCTGCTCGATCTCGCTGAGCAGGTGGCTGGACACGAATACGGTCGTCCCGTCGTCGGCGAGCGAACGGATCAGGTTGCGCACCTCGCGGGTTCCCTGCGGATCGAGACCGTTGCTGGGTTCGTCGAGGATCAGCAGCTCGCGGGGACGCAGCAGGGCGTTCGCGATGCCCAGCCGCTGTTTCATCCCCAGCGAGTACGCGTGCGCCTTCTTGTCGGCCGCGTGGCCGAGCCCGACGCGGTCGAGGGCGGCATCCACTCGCGAGCGGCGGGTGCGGGCTGCGGCGTGGCGATCGGCGCTGTCCAGGCGGAGCAGGTTGGCGCGACCGGAGAGGAACGGATAGATGGCCGGGCCCTCGACGAGCGCACCGACACGGGGGAGCACGGAACGCAGCGCAGTCGGCATCGTCTCCCCGAGCATCCGGATCTCGCCGCTGCTCGCCGAGGCGAGCCCCAGCAGCAGGCGAATGGTGGTCGTCTTGCCGGAGCCATTCGGGCCGAGGAAGCCGAACACCGAGGCGCGCGGGACACTCAGATCGAGCGCGTCGACGGCGCGCTGACGGCCGAAGGTCTTGGAAAGTCCGAAGGTCTCGATCGCCGCTTCGGCATCGCTCACTGCGCGGCGGCCTCGAGGCTCGCCATTGGTACGGCGCCCACCAGAATACGGCCGTCATCCAGCAGCAAGACCGACAGTAGCGAGGTCTGCAACGCTCGACCACCGGCGACCGAAGTCGTCAGCTCATCGAGCAGCTTGCTCTGGCGCACGGAGCCGGGCACCTTGCTGCCCGTTTTCATGGCCGGGATTTCGACGATCGAGTCCCAGCCGGTGCCCTTGATCGTCGGCTTCGCGGGCTTGACCGGCGTGGCAGGTGTTGTGGCGTCGGGGTTCTGGCCCACGTGGCTCGGCCGCATCCAAGCCTTCGGCGTCGAGACCGTGGCGTCGCTCGAAGGAGTGAAGTCGAACAGCGATGCCGCCGGCGTCGAGAAGTCGATCGCGCTGAAGCCGAGCGAGAAGGCGTCGGATTTCTGACCGCGCGCATCAACGACCACCTTTAGGGGGAGCCCCGTCGCAGCATCGACCGAGAGCACCACATGCGAGACCAGCGTGGCGTTCGACTTGGGGCTCAACTCAAGCTGGTAAACCGGCCGGTTGGCCACTCGCGCGGTGGTGATGACGTCGACCGTGGTAGTCGGTTCGATCGCGGCGATCGCCTTGTCGGCGAGCTGAGCTGGGGTGAGGACAGTCATCGGCGGAGTGGCGGGTGCTGTGGCGGCCGAACCATCGTGGCTCGGCAACGTGACCTTTGTCGCCGCCTTCGTCTTCGAGTTGTAGCTCCAGACCGTCGAGCCATTGCGGATCACGTCACGCTCGGCGAGACGGTCGAGCACCTGGAGGCGCTCCTTGCTCGCTCCGTCGACGTAGACGCGAGCGCTGTGGTCGGCGGTCAGGAGGTCGAGAATCATGGACGTCGTGTCTGACCCGGAGTTCGCCGAACCGCCGCCGACGCTTGGCAACTGGGGCAGTCCGAGGTTGGAACTCTGCGCGATCGTGCCGGAGTATGCGGCATCCTTCGCCCCGACGATCAAGGCGAGCACTTGCTGAGCCGTCTTCTGCGGAAGAACCGGTGCGGCGTTCGCGGCGGTAGGAATGGCGATCGCACCCACTACAACGAGCGCGGGAGCGAGGATGGCGGGCAGCCAGCGGACGGTCTTGTTCATCATGATCACCTCGTCGCATGGATCGGTCGTCCACGCGCTGGTTTCGAGAATACGCCCGGATGCCGCACAGTTGCTGGGGATTCTCGCGTCTCGATTCCGCCGCATTGGTCTCGTCCCGGAGATCTACCCCGGTGTTGCGAGAGGCGTTGAGGCCACGCTGAACGGTAGGTCGACCTCGACGCGGAGCCCGTCGCCCGGGCGGTTGAGTAGCCGAACCTCCCCGCCCGCTAAGTGCACGATGGCTGAGACGATGGCGAGTCCGAGGCCCGCGCCGGTATTCGGGGCTGTTGCGAGCACGGAACCCGGCTTCCCAGCGCTCGCGGGTTGCGGGTCCCGTGCGAAACGGTCGAAAGCGTGCGGGAGGAACTCCTCCGACATCCCACCCGCTTCGTCATCGACGGTCAGCATGATTCCGCCCGGGTTTTCCCGCAGGATGAGTTCGATGCGCCCGGTATCGGGGCGTGCGGCCAGGGCGTTGTTGACCAGGTTGTCGCACACGCGACCGAAGTCGTGGGCCGAGACGGCGACTTGGCGCCGGTCGGGCGCAACGTCCGCGGTGAAGTCGATTTGCACCGCACCGCCGCCGACGCGCAGACGGCCGCGGTCCGCGGCATCCGCGAGTTCGATCGCCAAGTCGTCGACCGTGGCCGATCCCCGTGCGGACTGGGCGTCGATGCGGGAGAGTTCCAGCAGCGAGGTGGCCAGCGTCGACAGTCGCAGCAGCGTCTGCTGGGCGGAGGCGACCTCAGACCGCATCTGGCTGAGGGTGGTCGCCTGCGACTGGGCGAGTTCGAGCTTGGTCTGCAGGATGGCGAGGGGGGTACGCAGTTCGTGGCTGGCATCCGACACGATCTGCCGTTCACGCTCTGTCGACGCGCGGAGCTCTCCGATGAGCTCGTTGAGCGTGCGAGCGAGCTGCGCGATCTCGTCCTCGGGGGGTCCGACGGGCAGCAGCTCATCGCCGGCGGAGGCCGCGAGCTGCTCGGCGCTGCGGCGCAGCCGATTGACTGGGTTGAGCGCGGCCGTGCCGATGAACCAGGATGCCGCGCCGAACCCGAGGTTGATGACGGCGAGAGCCACGACCAGCAGCCAGGTGATGGAGTTCAGTACGGTCACCTGTGCGTTGCTGTTGCGCGCGGCGACAATGATCCAGACCCCCTCCGGAGTCACGACGGTTGTGGTCTGGACCAGGTAGGTGACGCCGCCTGCTGTGAGCGTGTGGGTGCGTTCGTCCGAGGTGAGAAGCCGCGGCAGTTGGAGGTTCAGCGCCTTCGAGAAGGTATTGATCTTCGCGACGCCAGCGGGGTTGACGACCGCGGCATCCTGCCCGGATCCTGGCGGATCGAGATGCTCGGTCGGTTCGGTGCGGAGTGCGGCGCGGTACGGCGCAGCGATGCTGCTGAGCACCGAGAGCTCGCCGTCGTAGAGGATGTGGCCGACTTGATTGTGGATGATCAACCCGGCGACACCCGAGATCGAGATCGCGATCAGGAGGCTTCCCCCAGTTATCCTGGCCCGGATCCCGAGCCGTCTCAGCCTCATGCCGCGCCGATCAGGCCGGCTCGGCGGTCAGCCGGAAACCGACCCCGCGAGCGGTGACGATCCGCACACCCGCGTCGATGGAGTCGAGTTTCTTGCGCAGATAGCTGACGTACTGGTCGACGATGTTTTGGTCGATGTAGGCGGCGGAGCCCCAGACGGTGTCGAGGATCTCGGGCCGCGGGACGACCTCGTCTGGCCGCGAGGCGAGCAGCCGCAGCAGGTCGAACTCGGTGCGGCTGAGGCGAGTCTCGTGCTCACCCGATGAGATCCGCTGGGATTCCAGATCGATCGAAAGTCCGCCGAACTCGATCGAGCTGGTGGGCACGGCTTCGCGGCGGCGCAGCGCGCGCAGTCGGGCGGCGAGCTCAGCGAAGGCGAACGGTTTGGTCAGATAGTCGTCGGCGCCGGCATCCAGCCCCCGAACGCGATCGTCGACCGCGTCCCGCGCGGTCAGCAGCAGGATACCGATGCCGCGCACCTGATCGCGGAGGCGGCGGCAGAGTTCGAAGCCCGACATGCCGGGCATGCTGACGTCGAGCACGGCGAGGTCATACTTCTGCTCGCCAGCCAGCGTCATCGCCTCGATGCCGTCGGCTGCGACATCGACCTCGTAGCCCTCGACGGCCAACCCGCGAGCGAGAAGTGCCGCCATTTCTACTTCGTCGTCGACGACCAGAACGCGCATGGCTCAACCCCCCTCCCCGGTAATCTCCGCCGTGGTGGGCCCGATCATAGTGTCGCGGGATGGGAGACAACTCGTCGGCGGGCCGCGAAGCGACCGGGCCGATCACCTGCAGCAGCATGCGCGAGACGATCGATCCCGCCCTCCGTGGTGGCCATGACCACCAGGCCCAGGCCGCGCGTCTAGCGTGCCGAAGTCATCAGCCGACGCAGCTGCTGGAGCTGCGCACGCACGGCACCCGGCACTCGGTCGCCGAATCTGTCGAAGAATTTCTCCGCGTCGTCGGCTTCGACCAGGTGCGCGGCGGGATCGATCGCGAAAAGCTGCTGCCAATCAC